>CAJXYC010000021.1 GCA_913063365.1 uncultured Cellulomonadaceae bacterium | reverse complement strand
CGATCTGGTTCCACCACGGGAACAGTCATTGCCGTCGACGGCGGAATCACCGGGCTCCGAATCCCCCGCTAGACAACACCAAACGAAGAGGCTGTCGCCACGAACGTGGCCGGTAGGGCGGACGGGACTTGAACCCGTGACCGACGGATGTCGGCCTCTTAAATATAGTCTTTTAACTATATTCTTGATATGCTCCCCCCATGAGCAGAGCATCCACATTGGTCCGATCCGCGAGAAAAAGCCGGTCACTAACTCAGGTTGATCTTGCCGAGCAGACCCAGGTCCATCAAAGCAATATTTCGGACATTGAAGGCGGTCGCGATCTGAGCGTGAGCACATTGGAGAGATTGTTGCGAGGGACCGGTCACCGACTGTTTGCGCTCCCGATCCAGAAATCAGATGTCACAGACGCGGCCAGCGCTATCCGCGGGCTCCTCAAGGGCGGTAACACTCAAGGCGCATTGAGGGTACTCATCCAACTCAACGACAACCTGGTGAGCGAACACGGCCTGCGACGCGGCGTTCTCGGAATATCCGAGCCTGAACCCACAGGAAACCAGGTGTGGGACGCGGCTCTTGCCGGGCTTGTGGCCTGGCGTCTTACCGAAGAGAACATCCCACTACCCGCCTGGGTGGACAATCCCAGATTCTTCCTCCCCCGCCCACGCAGTCTTCGCATCGATAGCGCCGATCCCATTCCGGACGCCGTCGACATCCCGCCCGAGTTCGCTCGGCGGGGAGTGCTGGTCTGGGCAGAAACATTCGAGAGCGTCTAGACATGAAACTCTCCCTCAACCGAGCTGATCTGCTGGAAGCGCTCCAAGAGCTAATTCGCGAGCTACGAGGCCGCAACGTGAGCGGAGAAATCCGGATCGTGGGTGGGGCTGCCCTCTCTCTGTCCTACTTCGAAAGAGACGTCACCCAAGACATTGACGTCATAAATGTGCGGGGAGGAGACAATGAAGCAGTCGCTGAAGCGGCACGATCCGTTGCATCCAAACTTGATCTGAACGACGACTGGCTGAACTTCGAAGTGTCCCACGTTGACGCATTACCCACACTGGGAAAAGAAGTGGAGTGGCACACAATTTTTTCCTCCGAAAAGATCACCATCCAGGTTGCTTCCGCCGAGGCTCTTCTTGCGATGAAACTACGAGCAAATCGTCCCGGCAGAGATGTCAATGACATTCGGGCGCTTCTCGCGTTAGTAGGCATTACACATGTCGCAAACGCCGAGAAACTGTACGAGTCCTTTTATCCGGGAGACGTCCTATCCAATCGTGCAATCCGAATACTGGAGAATCTCTTCGCCGAGGAGGACCCACCAACGATTAAGGTCCCTCTCGACCCCACCTTCGACAGCGACTAGCTAGGAACACATCAAGAGAAAGACCAGAAAGCCAACTCATAATCGGCACCGCAAAAACTTTGACCCGGTAGGGCGGACGGGACTTGAACCCGTGACCGACGGATTATGAGTCCGCTGCTCTAACCAGCTGAGCTACCGCCCCGCACCCTCAGTCTACGAGGCGCAGGGTCCCCGAGGCTTAGACGACTACGCTAGAGCCGTAGAAGAGGGTGTGTCCCTTCTGCCACCCGCTTTCTCTGAAGGAACTCGCTATTTCTCTTGTCTCCCGCGCTGATTTGCGCAATGTCGCCATCGTGGCGCACGTCGACCACGGAAAAACCACCCTGGTGGACGCCATGCTGCGTCAAACAGGATCATTTTCTGGCCACAACGCTCCCACCGAGCGGGCAATGGACTCTGACGACTTGGAGAAAGAAAAGGGCATCACGATTCTCGCCAAAAATACGGCGGTGACCTACTCCGGGGCTCACTCGGGTGGTTCCAACATCACCATCAACGTGATTGACACCCCCGGCCACGCGGACTTTGGTGGCGAGGTAGAACGAGGCCTCAGCATGGTTGACGGTGTCGTCCTGCTTGTCGACGCTTCTGAGGGCCCCCTGCCGCAAACGCGGTTTGTGTTGCGAAAGGCACTGCTCGCCAAATTGCCGGTGATTTTGGTCGTGAACAAGACCGATCGGCCGGATTCGAGAATTGACGAGGTTGTCGCCGAAACACACGACCTTCTCCTGGGCCTGGCGTCGGATTTGGTCGACGACGCCCCCGACATTGATGTCGACGCCCTTCTGGATCTGCCAGTGATTTATGCCTCAGGCCGAGAGGGAGCAGCAAGCACCCATAAGCCGGCAGACGGCTCACTTCCCGATAACGACAATCTCGAGCCGCTGTTCGAGGCCATTTTGAGCCACATTCCAGCCCCCTCCTATGACGACGAGCACCCCCTCCAAGCGCAGGTCACCAACCTGGACGCCTCTCCCTTCCTCGGTCGAATTGCGTTGGTCCGTGTGTTTCACGGCACCCTCGCCAAAGGCAGCACTGTGGCGCGGGTGGCTCTTGATGGCTCGGTCTCAAATGTCAGGATCTCGGAGCTATTGAAAACCGAGGCACTCGACCGGGTTCCAGCGACCAGTGCGTCGGCCGGAGACATTGTGGCCGTCGCCGGTATCGACGACATCATGATCGGGGAGACACTGGCTGATCCAGACGACGTGAGGCCATGTCCGGCCATTACCGTCGATGACCCCGCCATCTCCATGACGATTGGCACGAATACTTCACCGCTGGCCGGGGTGGTCACGGGACACAAGCTCACCGCGCGTCTTGTCAAAGAACGTCTCGACCGAGAACTGGTGGGAAATGTGTCGATCCGGGTTCTCGATATCGACAGGCCAGATGCTTGGGAGGTGCAGGGACGAGGGGAACTCGCCCTAGCGATTCTGGTCGAAAACATGCGGCGTGAGGGGTTTGAGCTCACTGTGGGAAAGCCCCAGGTGGTGACCCAGCAGGTAGATGGCCAACTCCACGAGCCATTCGAGGCTCTCACCGTTGACACCCCGGAAGAGTTTGTCGGCGCAATCACCCAGCTACTTGCGGCAAAAAAGGGCCAGATGGACTCCATGTCGAATCATGGGACCGGCTGGGTGCGAATGGAGTTCACCGTTCCCGCAAGAGGACTGATTGGCTTCCGAAGCGAATTTCTGACCCTCACCCGCGGTCAAGGCATTGCCAACGCGATTTCTGCTGGCCTCAAACCATGGGCCGGTGCGATTACGTCCCGAAATTCAGGCTCGATTGTGGCGGACCGGGCAGGTGTGGTCACAGCCAACGCCATGATGTCCCTGCAGGAGAGGATGAGTTTTTTCGTTTCACCCGGAGATGCCGTCTACGAGGGCATGGTGGTCGGTGAAAACTCGCGGTCAGAGGACATGGATGTGAACATCACCAAAGAGAAGAAGCTCACGAATATTCGCTCTTCCACCGCCGACGAGTTGGAAAAACTCACCCCACCACGACAGTTGTCTCTTGAGGAATCGCTCGACTTTGCTGCGCAAGACGAGTGTGTCGAGGTGACCCCGGAGATTGTTCGCATCCGGAAAGTCGATCTTGACCAGACCGTTCGGGCAAGAAACGCCGCTCGGCTCAAACGGCAGGATTAGTAAGTAGCTCAGTAGCTCTGTGCCAATGCCAACGCGTCTGAGCCGTTTTCCGGTGTAGAAATCTGCCAACGGCCCGCCGCTGATGGTCACACTTCGATAACGGAGGGCGAACTAGCTGACACACGGGAAAGGCCCAGGCGTACATTGATGGAACCGGTTGACAAAGAGAGACCCTCGATGAATCAGCCGAACAAATGAAGAGAGGATGTTCAATGAAGAAATCCGCACTGATTCCCGGAGCAATCGCTGTATTCGCCCTTGTGCTGAGCGGTTGTGCGGGAGGTGGAGCTGGCGAGGCTGCGTCCGAGCCAGCAGATGACACCAGCGATTCCTCCGAAGAAAGCATGGCTGCAGCCCCTGAGGCTGGCTCTGTTCTCGATTCGGTTCTGGAAGCCGGTGTTGTGCGCTGTGGAACACGCGACGCCCTGCCGGGCTTTGCCGTGTTGCAGGAGGACGGAACCCACGTTGGTTTCGACTCTGACTTCTGTCGTGCCATTGCCGCGGCTGTTCTCGGTGACGCCGAGGCCGTCGAAATGGTCGACCTAGAGACCGCGGACCGCTTTACTGCCCTGCAGAACGGTTCGATTGACGTTCTCGTCCGTAACACCACCTGGACCGCGTCGCGTGACGGTGCTGAGGGAGCAAACTTCCTGCAGACCAACTTCTACGACGGTCAGGGAATGATGGTGGAAGCCGGCAGTGGCTACAGCTCGGTGTCCGACATGAACGGCGCCGTCGTCTGTGTGGCCAAGGGAACGACCACTGAAGGTAACGCCGCCCTCGAGTCCTCGAGACTGGGGCTCAACTGGGAGGTTCGTGCGTTTGACGACACCGACCTGCTGCTGGAGGCCTTCATTGCCGGACAGTGTGACGGCTGGTCATCCGACGTCAGCCAGCTGACTGGATTCCGCTCGGCTTACCCCGACGGTCCTGACGCGCTGACCATCCTGCCTGAGGTCTTCTCCAAGGAGCCCCTCGGACCGGCAGTGCTCGACGGTGACACCCAGTGGGCGCAGGTCGTCAACTGGGCCATCATGGCCACAATCCAGGCTGAAGAGTTTGGAATTACCAGTGCCAACGTCGATGACATCCGCAGCTCCACTGAGGATGTCACCGTGCAGCGATTCCTTGGCGTAGAGATCGAGAGCGATGAAGGCTCTGCGGTTCTCGACCCGGGTCTCGGTCTGCCGACTGATTTCGCCTACCAGGTGGTTAGCCAGGTGGGTAACTACGGCGAAATCTTCGACGCACACCTGGCCCCGCTTGGACTGGAACGCGGCGTGAACGCCCTCTGGTCTGACGGCGGTCTGATGTACGCACCTCCGTACCGGTAAGAGGAACGGGGCATTTTCGGCCTAGCCGAACTGTTAGGGGGCTCGCAATGAGCCCCCTAACAGGCGTTCCCGCGCAAAAAACCCCCGTTTGGCGCAACGTTCGTGTCCTGCGCTGGGTCTTTCAGATTGTGGTCCTCGCCGTGGTGGTGGGGATCATCTACTGGCTGTACAACAACTACCAAGTCAACGTCTCGCGAAGCAAGATTCCGACCGACTACCGCTTCCTCGACAACCCCACAAACTTCACCATCCCGGGCAATGACCTCGACCAGAGCCAGCCGGTTCGAGACGCTTTCGTCCAGGGCTTCTACAACACCCTCCGGGTGTCAATCGTCGGCATTATCTTGGCCATCATCCTCGGCACCATCATCGGTATGGCCAGACTGTCCAAAAACTTCCTCGTCCGCACAGTGGCTGGCGCCTACGTCGAGCTCATTCGAAACCTGCCGCTTCTTGTCCTCCTGACGTTTATGAACTTGGCCGTGGTCCTGCAGACATTCCCGCGAATTGAGGATGCCTGGGAGCCACTGGACTTGTTCGTAATCTCCAACCGAGGAATTGCCATTCCCTGGTTTGACGGCTCGAGTACGGTGCTTGGTCTCTCGCTCTTAGCGGCAATCATCGTCGGCTGGCTTGTCGCGAAATGGCGAACCGCCTACTCAGACCGGACCGGCAAACCCTCGCAGGCCCTTGCGTGGGCGGTCGGGGTCGTCGTCGTCGTCGCAGTTGTCGTGTGGGTGGCGCTTGGCTACAACTGGACATTGCCAGAAGTCGATGACCGCGGAACCGTTGGAGGCCTCCGGCTGGATCCCTCGTTTTTTGCCCTCCTGGTCACCCTGGTGATTTACACCAGCAGCCACATTGCAGAAATTGTCCGAGGGTCCATCCTCTCGGTGCCACGAGGCCAGGGAGAAGCAGCTGACGCTCTCGCGCTGACGCATTCTCAGAAGATGCGACTGGTGATCTTGCCGCAGGCCTTCCGAGTGGCCATGCCAGCGATTGGTAACCAGTCATTGAACCTGATTAAGAACTCCTCGCTGGGCGCCGCTATTAGCTACTTCGAGCTCACCCAGATCGCGCAAATCACTGTCGGTAATGGCTCCCCAGCGGTGCCCGCCTTCACGCTGACGCTGTTGGTCTATCTCTCTATTTCGCTCGTCACGAGTCTGTTAATCAACATCGTGAACCGACGTTTGGCATTGGTGGAGCGATGACAACGTGGATGAGACGAAACCTTTTCCGGACCTGGTGGGACGGAGTACTCACCGTTGTCTTTGGGGCACTGTCGGTATGGGTCCTCTGGTCGCTCGTGGAATTTGTCCTCATCACTGGACGATGGGAAATCATCGAGGTCAACCTGAAGCTTCTCCTCGTCGGACGCTTCCCCGCGGAGCAGCTGTGGCTGGTGAATGCCTCGGTGATGGCCATTGCTTTCTGGCTCACCGCAGCCCTGGGCGGGAAACAAGCCCCAGACGCCCCCGTGCGCTCTCCACTGGCGAAGTTGGGTGGGTTTGTGCAGCGCTTTGGACTGGTCATCGCGCTTGGAATACTGCTTGTTGTCCTAGCGGGAACCCAATCATCGCTGACCGTCGCCGGAGGAGTCGTTGCCGCTCTACTCGCCGGCCGAGGACTTAATATCGCGAGGCGCCGGGTGCAGGGCCTGACTCGAATACCAGGTGTGATCTGGCAGATTCTGGTGCTCTCGCCCGCGGTAGCGCTGATTGCCCTGACGCTCATGAACGCAGACCTGGAGTTGTGGGGCGGATTCCTCATCAACTTCTACATCGCGATTATCAGCATCGTGTTGTGTTTCCCGTTAGGCGTTCTGTTGGCTCTCGGGCGGAAATCCACTCTGCCGATTGTCCGACTGATTAGCACCACCTATATCGAGCTCATTCGAGGAGCGCCGCTCTTTGTGTTGCTCTTGCTCTCCGGTGTTGCGTTGGAGTTTTTCGTGCCGCCAGATTTGGCACCGGGCTCTGTCTTCCGCGCGGTGACCGTCTTCACGCTGTTTACCGCCGCGTATCTGGCAGAAATTGTGCGAGGAGGCCTGCAGTCCATCCCCAAGGGACAGCTGGAGGCCGGGAAGGCAATCGGTCTGTCGACCTGGAAAATCACTTTCCTCATTACCCTCCCCCAGGCGTTGCGAAACGTGATTCCTGCACAAATCGGCCAATTCATCAGCCTGTTTAAAGACACGACCCTGGCTGGCGCCGCCCTCAGCATCGTTGAGGTGTTGAAAGTCAGCGAGGCCATTACGAAACAAGATGACTTCCTCGGTAAGGGATATATCTATGAATCTCTCGCCTTCGTGAGCTTGCTCTTCTGGGTGGGTTCGTATGTCATGAGCCGAGAAAGCCAACGACTGGAAAAGAGACTGGGGGTAGGCCAGCGATGAGTGAAAAAGTCTTCACCGACGCCACCGTAATGTCCGGCAATCGCAACGATGAGGATGCCATTGTCACGATGGAAGGCGTCTACAAGCGCTTCAAAGACTTTGAAGCCTTGAAGAACATCAACTTCAGAGTCGGCACGCAGGAAGTGGTCGTCATCATCGGCCCCTCCGGCTCCGGAAAATCGACCCTCATTCGGTGCATCAACAGGCTGGAAGAGCACGACGACGGTCGGATCGTGGTCGACGGGACCGAGCTCACGATGGATATTCGAAACATCCAAGAGATTCGGAAAGAAACAGGGATGGTCTTCCAAAACTTCAACCTGTTTCCCCACCTCACCGTCCTTACCAACGTCGCTATGGGTCCTCGCCAGGTGCGGAATATGCCAAAGTCCGAAGCAGAAGCGCTGGCGATGGAGCATCTGACTCGGGTCAAGATTCCTGAACAGGCCGACAAGTACCCATCACAGCTCTCCGGAGGCCAACAGCAGCGTGTGGCCATCGCGCGGGCACTGGCGATGAAACCAAAGGTCATGCTCTTTGACGAGCCCACCTCGGCGCTCGACCCAGAAATGATCAATGAGGTGTTGGACGCCATCAAGGAACTTGCCCGAGAAGGAATGACGATGGTCGTCGTGACCCATGAGATGGGCTTTGCTCGAGAAGTGGCCGACCGGGTGATTTTCATGGCCGACGGCGAAATTGTCGAAGTAGGAACACCGAAAGAACTCTTCGACAACCCACGGGAAGAAAGAACGAAGAAGTTCCTGTCACAAATTCTTTAGTCATAATGTCGCGGGCTCAGCACTGAAGCCCATAGGCTAAGAGGCGCGAATCGGGAGCCCCCACCGCACACTCATTCATGCGATGTGGAGGACCAATGACAACGACATCATTTCTTGACCGCCTCACCGAGGACGAGCCACTCGTTCTCGCCGGGGGATTCTTGTTCGAAGTAGAGCGCCGCGGTTATCTCACCGCCGGCGAGTTCGTGCCGAAAGTGGCACTGGAGCACCCCGAAGTACTGGAACAAGTCACCCGGGACTTCGTTCGCGCAGGCTCTGATATTGCCTTGGCGTTTACGTACAACGGGCACCGAGAGAAGATGCGGATTATCGGCGAGGAACACCTTCTCGAGCCTCTAAACCGGGAAGCAATGAAGATTGCCAAGAAAGTGGCGGAGGAGGAGAGCAAGGCCCTCGGTCGCGATGTCTGGGTGGCAGGCAATATCTCCAACTCCAACATCTACGACCCGGAAGACCCGGCCACGGCTGACCAGGTGCGCCAGATGTACCGCGAGATGGTGGGGTGGGCGAAAGAGGAAGGCGCCGACCTCATCCTGGCCGAGACGATGTACTTCTACGAAGAAGCAAAGATTGCGCTCGAGGAAATCAAAGCAGCGGGACTCCCGGCGATCATTAACGTCGCGGTCTTTGCCACCGGTGAGCTTCGGGACGGGGTCTCCCCCGCTGAAGCTGCCAAGAAGCTCGCAGACGCCGGTGCCGATGTCGTCGGAACCAACTGTTTCCAGGGTCCAAACACGATCCGTCCCATCCTGCAAAGCATCAAGGACGCGGTCGGTGACCACCCGGTGTGTGGGATGCCGGGAACATTCCGGACCACCGACGAACACACCACGTTTTTCAACCTGCCGGACGAGGGAAACACCGCGACACTCCCCCACGAGCGCACCTTCCCCGATGCCCTCGAAGCCCAAAACTCCAACCGTTACGAAACCGCGGAGTTTGGCGAGTTTGCCCACAAACTAGGGGCGAAGGTCATCGGATTGTGCTGCGGCGGCAGTGTGATTCACCACCGTGAACTGAGCGAACGGTTAGGCAAGAAAACCTACCTCGGCAAGTACTCCCCCGATATGAGCAAACACTTCATGTACGGAAACGACTCGTCGCTTCCCGAAGTGGCGACGTCGTTCGGGTCGCAGGCTTAGCTAAGCGACCCGCCGAGCTCACTCGAGACCGTCATGGCTGCGCGAACCGCGCGCTGAATGCAGTGGTGCTCTCCGTCTGGCTTTCCGAAACCATCCCCGGTGAGCCAGATGGAGGGTACGTCGGGGTGCCTCCAGTAGCGCTCGGGTCGTGGGTTAGCAGTCACCGCATAGCGCCAGCGCATCACGTGCGAATCGAGCACACGGGCACTGCCGACCAGCAGACCAAGTTCGAGAAGAAGCCGTCCATGTGAAATGGTTGCGTCTTCTTCCCATGTGGCCTCTGACCACGAGTCCGTGGCAAAGGCTTCGATTCCTAGCGCACCGTCGTGGTGGGGCCGGAGCCTGACCGACTCGATGATGTCTGTTGACCAGTGTGAATCAGGGTCGAGACCGTCGCCGTCGATTGCAGCGAGAAGTACCTGCTTTTTTTCGTAGGAGACCTCGTCGAGCGAATAATCCAGCACTAAGTCGCTGTAGGCGATCATCGCTTGGGCTTGTGGTACTGGGGCTGTCAGCACCACGGCCCGTCCCCATATCGGCTCTCCGAAGCCGTGTCGGACGACGCCCACCCGACCTGAGTCGTCGGTGACCAAATGGGTCACATGGGTGCGTTGGACTTTCAGGCCATACGCCCACTGCTCCGCAATATCGCGAGCAGAATGCGGGAAGGACCATTCTTCTGCCTGGCCATCGGCCGTCTCCACAAACTGTGCGCCTAACCAGCCAGTCAGCAACCTGGACACATCGGGGTCCGCAGAGCGGATGTGAGTGCACCCCGAGTCAAGGGACAGGCCACCAACGTTCTTCGTCGCTAGTCGCCCGCCCGGCCGATGGGACTTATCAAGAACAAGTACCTGGGCGCCCTGGTCAGTGAGCTGCCTCGCCGTGGTGAGCCCGCTGACACCCGCGCCGACCACCAGGACATCCCACGGTTTCATCCCCCCACCCTACGAGGCAGACTGGAAGGGTGTGTGGTCGTTATGCGCTGGATGCCCCGATAGAGACGGTGGCACAGGTATTCGAAGTCACCCACAATCGCTTCCCGGACTGGACACCGCGATGGAACATCGCACCAACGAGCACGGTCCCTCTGATTATCGACACCGGCAAGGCGGGAGGCTCAAGGAGTCTTGGCCCCGCGCGGTGGTCCCTCACACCCTCGTGGAGTGACACTCTCGACACTCCCTATCCGACATTCAATGCGCGGAGCGAGACAGCTGCCGAGAAACCAACTTTTCGAGATGCCGTGAAGAAGTACCGCGGCATTATTCCGGCCAGCGGTTATTTCGAATGGCACACCGAAGGTCGAACAAAGACGCCCCACTACATCTATCCGGAGGAGGGTCTCTTTGCTTTCGCAGCCCTCTATTCCATCTGGGGCACTGCGGAGAACACGACGGTCACGGCCACGATTCTCACCACCGAGGCTCCGCCGGCACTGTCCTGGATTCACCCACGCTCACCGGTTGCCCTCCCCCCAAGCGAGTGGTCACCGTGGCTCGATCCAGAAACCATCGGGACTAGCGCGCTCGTTCAGCAGGCCGTGGAGGCCTCTGCCACGGTGTTCTCCTCAGTGCGTGAGCACACGGTGAGGCCCCTCCACGGGGACTCTCCGGATCTCATCGCCCCGGCGGGTGATGACCAATTGCCGCTGGAGGACTAGATGGTGGAGCCGTCGATTACGAACCGGTAGCGCACATCAGAGTCAATGACTCGGCCATAGGCGTCGTTGATGTAGTTGGCTGGAATCACTTCCACCTCGGAGTGAATGCCGTGCTCGGCTGAAAAATCGAGCATCTCCTGTAGTTGTGAGACCGGGCCAATCATGCTTCCCACAATCGAGCGGCCCTGATTCAAAATGCGCGGTGCATCAAAGCTGAAGGGCTCTCCAGGCAGTCCCACGTTCACGAACACTCCGTGGAAGCCAAGGAGCTCCAGATAGACATTGGTGTCGAGCGGAACCGAGACCGTGTTGATAATCAGGTCAAAGCCGTAGCGCTCGGCATCCATCGCGTCCTGATCGGTCGAGAGCAGGAAGTGCTGCGCACCAAGCTTTTCGGCGTCTGCTTTCTTCTCCGGTGAGTGGGAAATCACAGTGACGTCGGCGCCCATCGCCACCGCAAACTTGACCCCCATATGACCTAAGCCACCGAGACCCACAATTCCTACCCGCTTGCCAGGACCCGCCTCAAAACGACGAAGCGGGGCGTAGAGGGTGATTCCCGCACACAACAGAGGCGCTGCTCCCGCAGGATCTAGTGACTCGGGGACGTGAACGACGTACCCCTGGTCCACCACGATCGTTGTCGCGTAACCACCTTGGGTGAACCCACCGTGACGCCGGTCAGGATTCGCATACGTCCCGGTCATGCCCTCGAGGCAATAGTTGGACTGACCCGCCACACAGTTCGCACATTCCCGGCAGGAATCGACATACACACCGACACCGGCGCGGTCGCCCACCGAGAAATTGGTCACATCAGCGCCAACCGCGACGACTTCGCCGACAATCTCGTGGCCGGGAACAACAGGAAACTCTTGCTCACCCCAGTCACCCCTCACCAGGTGAATATCGGAATGGCAGACACCCGAATGCGAGATCGAAATCTGGACATCACCGGGACCGACGTCCCGCCTCTCGAAGTCCCACGGAACAAGATCGGCGCCTGCTTCATGGGCGGCAAGTCCTCTAGCTGAAATCACAGTGTTACTCCCTCGTGGTCACCTGGAGACCCCATCATGTCACGGCCAGCTCGGTAATCTTGAGCCATGGCAATTCTCCCCATCATGACCTTCGGTTCCTGGGTCCTGGAAATGCCCGCCCGCCCAATTACTGACATCGGCGAGCGAATCGAAACCCTTGTCGACAACATGTTCGAGACGATGTATGCCGCGCCCGGAGTCGGTCTCGCAGCCCCTCAGGTGGGAGTTGCCGAACAGGTTTTCGTATGGTCCTATTCGGATGAGGAGGGAGACCACAAGGGTGTTGCCATTAACCCGGTCTTGAAAGCACTCCCTCTTTTTGGTTTTGAAAAACAGTGGGTCACTGATGATGAGGGCTGTCTGTCAATTCCCGGCCTGCGCTACCCCACGCGTCGGTTTCGCAGGGTCCGGCTCACCGCGACAAACCTGGACGGTGAGGAATACACCATCACCGCTACTGACTGGCTTGCTCGCATTTTTCAGCACGAATACGACCATCTGCAGGGAACGCTCTATGTCGACAGGCTTCGCGGTGACACCCGCGAACGGGCAGCTCGTGAGATTGCCGAGCACGTGACGCCAGATAGCCAGTGGTTACCCGGTGAAGACCTCCACGAGGACGACTTCACGCCAGCCGACTAGGCCATCCAGCCCATCAGGCGCAGGCCTGCCGCGACCGCGGCCGCCAGAATAATCACGACGATGAAGGGCACTCGCCACCACAGAAGAACACCCGCCAGAGCGACCGCTGGTACCCGCGCGTCGATGACCAGTCCTTCCTCGCCCGACAATGTCTGTGCGACGACCAGAGAGCTAAGAAGCCCAATCGTGACAAGCCCCGCCACTCGGGTGAGAAGTGGCCCCTGGACCAACCGCTGAGGAACAACGTACCCGGTGATTTTCAGGGCAAAGACGACAGCCGACGCCGCGAGAACAATCCACCAAATGGGATCCATCTAGCTCTCCCCTTGGCTTTCTGGCTTGGTCGGCGCCACCCGGTGCCGATAAATTCCAAAGCCAATGGCGAGAACCGCGACAATCAGTACCGGGATACCCGCCGGCAGAACGGGCAGGAGCACCACAGACACGACGGCTGCTCCGATAGCCACCACGAGCGGTTCGCCGCGTTTCAACCACGGCCACACAAGGCCAAGAAACGCTGCGGCCGCAGCGGCGTCTAAGCCAAAGCTGCGAACATCGCCGATTACGTCACCGAGGAGCGCTCCCGCCAAGGTGCTGAGGTTCCAACCAACAAATAAGAAGGCAGCCGTGGTCCAAAAGCCCGCGCGACCGGCTTCGCGGGAGGGCTGAGCACTGGCCACCGCAGTCGACTCGTCCACCGTGAGCTGGGCCGCCACAAACCTCATGAGCCCCCGTGGTTCCAGAAGGGCCGACATGCGAAGGGCGTAGAGACCGTTTCGAATCCCCAGGAGGCCAGCAGAGAGCACCGCGGCCAAACCGGCACTCACTCCTCCCGAGGCCACAATCCCAATGACAGCGAACTGGGAGGCCCCGGAAAACATGACCAGGCTCAACACCATGGTCTGCCAGACCGAAAATCCTGCGACGACAGCTAGGGCGCCAAAGGAGGTGCCATAAAGCGACACCGCGAGAGCAACCTGAATCCCTTGGGAACGCGCCCGACGGATTTCACCGTCAGGCTGATTCATCGCGTTTTTCTGCCTCCGGCTCACTGGTCGCACCCGCCGCTTGATTCAGGCCGTTTTGGAACCGCAGGGTGGGAAACGAAGCCGACACGCTCACGCCAACGCCTGGGATTCGGTGGGAAGAAAACACCCCACCAAAGGCTTCGGTGCGAGTGCGCATATCTTCCATCCCGCGCCCTTCGAGCCTCTCGACAAGAGCCTGTTGATCGTCGGCAATCGAATAGCCTGCAGACTCCCCGAGCTCCTCGCGCATCTTGTTGGCCATCCGGGTGCCATCGTCCTCGACACGAAGCTGCACGCCGTTGGCGGTCCAGGCCATAGAGACTTTTACCGTCACCCCGGCCCCGCCGTACTCGCGAGCGTTATTGAGGGCCTCTTGAAGAATCCGGAAGATCGCAAGCTCTGCGCTGGAGTTGACGTCAAAACGCGTGCCTGACTCCTCAAACTTCACGACCAAACCTGATGCCTCAACCGCTTGGAACAAATCGTCGAAGCTGTGCCGTTCATCCGGTGACTCCGACACTCCGCTCCTGCCCACATTGACCACCCGGCGGACATCGCCAAGAGCCTGCCGGGCTTGGTCTGCGATCTGACCGGCCATCCTCGTCGCCACCTGGGCGTCAATATCGGCTGCGTACCGTGCCCCCTCGGCCTGAGACACAATCGAGGTGATCGTGGCGGCCGCTCCATCGTGCATTTCTGTCATCAGTCGAATACGGTCGCGCAGCTCTGACACGGTCAATTCGGCATCAAAGCGCCTGTTTTCGGCATCGAGACGGCTGTTGTCTCGTCTCCGCAAAGACCGGCGAGCTCGCCACCACAACACCCCAAAGACCACTGTTCCCACAATGCCCACACCGCCCACAATGAGAAGCGGGAGGAACCATACCTCGGGGGTCATCTGCATGGGCTCCTCGGGTCACGCGGGGGAAACTGGCGGGCCATCTAGAGGAACACTAGCCCAAGCTTTTTCGCCGTATTTTGCTCCTCGGCTTGGACTCGAACCAAGAACCTACCGGTTAACAGCCGGTCGCTCTGCCAATTGAGCTACCGAGGATTGACGAGGACACATGCTAGCAGAGGAGGGCTTGCTCTGACTGGCCTGAGGCGGCCCCACGCACCTAATATCCCTGCTCTACTGACACCACTCCCCGCAAGGGCATCCCTCCGACAAATGCCGCCACATTGAACCGCACACGCTCGGCAAGAAGGGGCTTTGTCATCTCTGGGGTGTCAGCTGAGTGAGAAGTAATCAGGCAGGAGGGAATGGAGAACAACGGATGATCATCCGGCAATGGCTCCGGCTCCGTGACGTCGAGTCCGGCTGCTTTGATGTCACCGGTCTCCAGCGCCCGAGTCAGAGCGTCAGTGTCCACGAGGGCTCCCCGGGCCACATTCACAAAAACCGCGTGCGGCGGCAGACTCGCAAACTCCTCGGGCCCAAACAGGGCCTCGGTCTGGGCGGTGTGGGCTGCCGCGAGCACCACGACATCGACACCAGGTAGCAGCGCCTGCCAGTCCTCCGGCCCCAGGGTACGAGTTGCGCCATCGACGGCCTGGGAGGGGTCTCGTCGGACCACGCTCAGTTCCGGGGCAAACGGCTGGACCAAATCGATAAACGCCTTCGCTACTCCCCCTGCGCCAAAGAGAAGAATGTGGCGGCCAAACAAGGACAGCCCTGTCCGCTCTGGCTTCCAGGCGGCCGCTCGTGCTTTCTCGGGGAACTCTCGCAGTCCAGCCAAGACGAGCGCGAGTGCGTGCTCGGCTACCGGTTCGGAATAAGCACCTTTGGCGCTCGTGACCACGGGTCGCTCAGCCTCCGCGCGAGTGGCCAGACCTGCCAAGACCTCCGAAAAAGCATCCACGCCAGCCCAGGGAAGCTGGACCCATTCCACCCCTGGATGCTTGTCGAGCAGCTCTTGGAGTTCGTCTGCGCGCTTTTCCGACAACCACACCACACCGCGGGTGTCGGGGCCCAGGGGTTGCACATCCCCGCCGCCGTCGGCAACCGCCTTCATAAAGGCGTCTCTCTGCATCGGCTCCACGGCGATGGGTCCAGCCGTCACGGGCCGGTGAGGCAGGCTATCGCCGAGGTAACGCGCTTCGGAATGCTGCGCGGTCACGATTCGTCGGCTCGCAACGCCCGGCGAGTGGATTCGATGTCGACGAGCTGCTGTTGCAGTGAGCTGTAGTCGGCCGATCCAGCCTCGGTCCGCTGGAGTGCCGAAAGGAGCTCGGCTTTTCGCCGCAACAGGTCTTTATCGAGCAGAGTCGTCGTCACTCCGAGCGCGTATCGGCTGGCCTGATCGTCTCTGCCTGGCAGCGGATGCACTGCCATCTGCTGGACAAAAACCTGCAGGGAATCTGGCACCTCGGCCTGCACCAAACTGACCCACTGTGGGTCCGCGTAATGGTCAAAGACCGACAGGATTGCGTCCCGCACCAATGCCAATGCTCCGTGGGAAAAATGGGCCTGGAGGACCTGGGTCGCCCGCTCGAGAGGGATCGCGTCAGGGAACTGAAGCAGGGCCATCAACGCGTCTCGCTCGATTGTGGTGACAGGGTCGGTCGAAAGCGATGAGAGTTGATAGACCGGTTGCTGCTCAGTCTCCGAGGAGTCGGTGGACTGTGCGGGCACTGGTGGCGGGCTGGGGGCAGAGGCCGGAGCCTTCGCCATTTCTCGTTGCACGTCGGCGGGATCCATTCCCAGCCAACCCGCTAACTCACGGGCATAGCCCTGGCGAACCACGGAGTCTCGAATCGTGCGGACCACCTGAATGGCTTGGCGCAAAGCCCATGCGCGGCCCTCCACGGTAGCCATGTCGGCACCATCGATGACCCGTTTAATCATGAACTCATACATCGGTCGTCGTTCACTAATCACTGCCTGCAGGGCAGCATCGCCCTGTTGGATGCGAACATCGCACGGGTCAAGGCCCTCTGGCGGGACAGCGACATAGGTTTGTGCCGTGAATTTGTCGTGATCGGCAAAGGCTTTGGAGGCCGCTTTTTGGCCCGCCTCATCAGGGTCAAAGGTGAAGATCACTTCGCCCCTGCTCTGGTCGAGACTCGCCTCTGAATCCCCCATGACGCGTCTAATCAAGGGAATGTGATCAGCGCCAAAAGCCGTTCCACAGGTAGCCACCGCCGTGTCAATTCCCGCGAGATGGCAGGCCATCACGTCGGTATAGCCCTCCACAATGACCACCTGGCGCTTCTTTGAGATCGCCTTTTTCGCAATATCGAGCCCGTAGAGCACTCGGGACTTGTGGTAGACCGGCGTTTCCGGAGTGTTCAAGTACTTGGGTCCTTTATCGTCGTCGCCGAGCCGCCTGGCGCCAAAGCCCACTGTTTGGCCCGTCACATCCCGAATGGGCCACACCACCCGACCTCGGAAACGGTCGTAGACCCCACGGTCACCCTGGCTCACCACACCGGCGTCGACTAATTCAGGAATTGTGAACCCCAGTCCGGTGAGGTGTTCTGACAGGGCGTTAAACGAATCGGGGGCAAAACCAACGCCAAACTGTTCCGCAGCGAGCTGGTCAAAGCCCTTCTCGGCGAGGAAATCTCTTCCGATTTGAGCTTCTGGCTCGTGGATTTTCTTCCGGAAAAACTCTTCGGCGGCCTTATTGACCTGAAGAAGCCGGGATCGTTTCTGGCCGTCGTCGGCTGCCTGACCGTCCTCGTAATGGAGGGTGTAGCCCACCCTCTGGGCCAGCCGCTCCACTGATTCCGTGAAGCTGAGGGCATCGACCTTCTGCAGGAAAGTGTAGATATCGCCCCCCTCCCCACAGCCAAAGCAGTGATAGAAGCCCGCCTGGGGGCGGACGTGGAAGCTTGGAGAGCGCTCGTCGTGGAACGGGCATAACCCCTTCATCGAACCGACCCCGGCCGATTTCAGGGTGACGTATTCGCCGACAACATCGGCAATGTTTACCCTTTGGCGGACCTCGTCAATATCGGAGCGCCGGATGCGACCAGCCACCCCGCCAGTCTAGTTCCGCGCTAGTTCGACAGCCCGAGCTATCCCCATGACCCCACAAGGCGCTCGTGCCATGCAAGCGCCGACTGATCGGTCAAAGACGCCACCTGGTCCACGATGACTCGAGTCCTCTCCTCATCGTCTGCTGCCTCCGCAAAATCGGCTTGATACATCGGCTCCAGATGTTCAGACCCTGTCTTCACCAGGGTGTCAAGAAGGGACACGAGGACCTCGCGCTGATGGGCATAGATGGGCTGTCTGGTCTCGTGCTTCATCACCGCGGTCGCTACAACCGACTTCAAGACGGCGATTTCTGCCTGTGTCTCAGCAGGAACGAACAGGCCAAATCGATACCGACCAGACAGTGCATCCCCCACGCCCCGCTCAACAACAGAAACAGTCTGCGCAAAGCGGCCAATCGCGCTACTCGTGAAGTTCTTCAACTGGGCAAAACTTGCCCTCTCGCCGGTAAAAGTGGGTGGCCACGTCGGCATGTCGCGGAGTCTGCCAAACGCCCCGCGGAGCTCGTCAGCGGCAATGTGCTGGCCTTCCCAGTTGACGGCGCTGACTGATTCTTCTGCCCACTCGACCAATCCGGCAGGTTCGATAAAACCACCCACGATGGCGTCTTCAAAGTCATGTACCGAGTAGGCAATATCGTCTGCCAGGTCCATCACCTGGGCCTCAATGGACACCTCACGCTCGGGTAATCCATGGCGTAACCAGTCGAACACCTCACGGTCGTCGGTGTAGACGCCGAATTTCTCACGGCCACCCTCCTCGACGACGGCCGCGTCGCGGCCCCACGGGTACTTGCTGGCCGCATCGAGGCTCGCTCGACTCAAATTCAATCCTCGCGACT
>CAJXYC010000020.1 GCA_913063365.1 uncultured Cellulomonadaceae bacterium | reverse complement strand
GTGAAGAAGAACTACACCGTTCCCGCCGAAGAGCTGATGCTCGACCGCACCCAGCTGATGGGGCTCACCGCACCGGAAATGACTGTGCTGGTGGGTGGAATGCGTGCGATGGGAACAAACCACCTGGGAACCCAGCACGGCTACTTCACCGACAAGCTCGGCGCTCTCACCCATGACTTCTTTGTCAACCTGACGGACATGTCGAATGTGTGGGAGCCGGTGGGCGACAACCTCTACAACATTCGCAGCCGTAAAGACGGCCAGGTCAAATGGACCGCCACCAGGGTCGACCTGGTCTTCGGTTCGAACTCGATCCTCCGCTCCTACGCT
Source organism: uncultured Cellulomonadaceae bacterium (assembly GCA_913063365.1). Lineage (GTDB taxonomy): Bacteria > Actinomycetota > Actinomycetes > Actinomycetales > Microbacteriaceae > Pontimonas. Next base: position 18,217 of record CAJXYC010000020.1, on the reverse strand, counting down.
GAGGTCTACGCCCAAGACGACAACAAGCAGAAGTTCGTGGAAGACTTCGTCGCCGCGTGGAACAAGGTCATGAACGCGGACCGGTTCGACATAAGCCGTTAACTGACGCTTGACCATAACAACCCCGCACCCTCGGGTGCGGGGTTGTTTGGTTTATAGAGAACCCACAAACGCGGCTGTTACGCCGCCGAGGCCCAGTCACACGCCCGGAGGGATTCGCACCCACAACCCTCTGATCCGTCGTCACTCGCACTACCCTGAGATTGCCCGACAATAGTGTTGTCGTAGAAAAGAGAGGATGCGTTCTGTGGCTTCGGTGACGCTTTCGCCTCGTATCTACCGCTGGGCACCGCCGTGGACCTGGGCAGTTCTGGCCATGACGAGCATCCAGATCGGATCCGCCACCGCCGTTTACCTTTTCCCCATGGTGGGACCTGCCGGGACTGCGTGGATGCGCTTAAGTTTCGGCGCGGTCATCTTGATTGTGATAGTTCGTCCTCGATGGTCAGCTGTGCGAGCAAATCACATCCCCAGCCTGCTGGGTCTCGGGCTAGCAACCGGGGTGATGACCACGGCTTTCCTCACCGCGCTTCAGACCTTGCCGTTGGGTACAGCTGTCGCCATTGAGTTTCTCGGCCCCCTTGCCGTTGCAGCAATGACGGGGCGAACATTCCGAGCAGCGCTCTGGCCTGTCTTGGCTCTAGCGGGGGTAATACTCATGACCCAACCTTGGTCAGGCGAGGTAGAACTGGTGGGAATTGGTTTTGCTGTCCTCGCTGCAGTGGGCTGGGGTTCCTACATCTGGTTTAGCCAAAAAGTAGGGGATGCATTCTCCGGCGTTCAAGGACTTGCTATGTCGCTTCCCGCGGCGGCTCTCGCGGCGAGCTTTTTTGGCATCCCCCAGGCCTGGGGAAATATTTCACCGCTGGTGGTGCTTGCGGCTCTAGGAATTACCCTCCTCACGCCCGTGATTCCCTTCTCGCTTGAGATGCTTGCCCTGAAGCGGATGAACAAGCGCGCCTTCGGCACCCTGATGGCTTCTGGCCCGGCCATTGCGTTGCTTATGGGAATGGTCTTCCTGTCCCAAATACCCAACAGCGTCGAAGTCCTGGGAATCGCGCTCGTCATTGTCGCCGGCGTCGCGACACAGCGGTCGAGCGGGCGGGCGGATTTTTCCCGCCCGGCAAGCCCGCGTAGTGCGCGTAACTGAGCACCTCATTCAACAAGCGAGTCCTCCGGCCACCAAGGCGACCACGGAGTATTCGCTAAACTGCTGCCACACGGCAGGAGTGCCCATACAGGTCACAACCCGCCGGCAGATCGCCACCGGAGCGATTGCCGCCCGAAACGAGTTGGAGTCCGGGGGTGTATGCTCCGGACAGGTCGTCGTTCGTTTCGATGGGGGCAAGAGTGCCAGAGGAAGGCATTACCGATATCTCTCTGCAGCGCGCGAGCACTGCGGAGGTCGTTGCGGAAACCCTCGTTCGGCTCATCGTCACCCGGGCGCTCAAATCGGGTGAGCCCCTCCGGGAAACAGCTCTTGCTCGCTCACTCGGAATCTCCCGAAACTCACTTCGGGAGGGAATCCGACTGCTCGAGCAGAGCCGCCTCGTGGAATACCAAATGCATCGTGGGGCGGTGGTGAGTACCCCGAACATCGAAAACCTCAATGATCTCTACGTAACACGGTTACACCTCGAGACACTTGCTGCCCAGCAAGAACCCACCGAAGAACAGCTCGTCGCCATCAATAACGCCTTTGAGGAGCTCGAGCGAAGCGCCGCCTCCCATGAGCCCGAGCGCATTATTCAAGCGGATCTTGGGCTCCACCAGAGCATCGTCGACATTCTTGGAAGCGAGAGAATCAGCGACTTTTATCGCCGTCTGAGCAAAGAGATGGTGTTCTACTTCACGGTGATTTCCTATGCCGACGAAGAGTTTCTGCACCCCGACGCCTTCATCCTCAGCACCCACCAACAACTGCGGGACGCATTTCACTCCGGCGACGCCGAACGCGCCAGCTCTCTTGTGCGCGAGCACATCATGGAAAGTTGGGAGCGTTTACGCGACTACTTCACCTCACAGGATTCATAAACTCGCCCCCGAAGTGCGCGGCGAGTTTGTCTGAGAAGCCTCTAGAGCTCCGCAAACGCCCGGTCGAGGATTCTTAGCGCCTCGTCAATGAGTTCGTCGGAGACCGTAATGGCCGGCAGTAACCGCAAGACGTGGCCGTCGCTCCCTCCAGGAAGCACCAATAAGCCCAGCTCGAGCGCTCGTGTGCTTACTGCCTTGAACGCCTCAGGGTTGGGGCTTCCGTCGGGATGTGTCAGTTCAATGCCATGCAGGGCTCCACGGCCACGAACATCTCCAATCACGGGGTAGCGCTCCTTGAGCTCCCGCAAACCCGTCTGGATGATGCGGCCGATCTCTGCGGAACGATCCATCATTCCCGGAGCTGTAAGTTGATCGAGCACGGCGAGGGCAGCCGCGCAGCCCACCGGGTTCCCACTGTAAGTTCCGCTGAGGGCACCAGGCTTCATTGAATCCATAATGTCCACACGGCCCGTGACCGCCGAGACCGGAATACCGCCCGCAATGGCTTTTGCGGTCACGACCATGTCGGGGACAAAGTCGAAGTGCTCGCTAGCAAAGAGCGCTCCTGTCCGGCCAAGGCCTGTCTGAATCTCATCTGCAATCACGACAATGCCGTTGTCATTGCACCAGCGCTGGAGCTCATTGAGGAAACCCGGAGCGGGCTCAATTACCCCACCCTCACCCTGAATAGGTTCAATGAGGAAACAGGCGAGGTTGTCAGCACCCGAGATTTTTTCCAAATAGGCAATAGCCTTCCGCGCTGCCGCAACTCCATCCATCTCGTCAAGGAAGGGGTGGGAGTTGGGAGCTCGGTAGATTTCCCCCGGCCGAGGGCCCGCCCCCGTCGCGAGAGGAACGGCCTTGTAGTTGAGGCCCAACGTGAGATTCGTGCGCCCGTGGTAGCCGTGGTCGAGAACGGCGATTCCGTTTCGACGTGTGTGCGCGCGCGCAATTTTGATGGCGTTTTCTACCGCTTCAGCGCCGGTGGAACTCAACACGGATTTCTTCGCAAAGTTTCCCGGCGCAATCTGATTCAGCCGCTGAGCCACTCTCACGTAAGAGTCGTAGGGGGTAATGGTGAAAAGGGTGTGGCTGAATTTGCGCATCTGGTCGATTGCCGCTTCCAGGACCGCTGGATTGCCGTGTCCCAGAGTTGTCACCCCAATGCCACAGCCAAAGTCGATGTACTCCTGACCGTCCACGTCGGTGAGAATTGACCCTTCGGCGTGCGAGATGTAGATCGGAGTGTAGGCGCCCACCGCTGCCGATATTTCCGTGGCCCGCAATTCGTGGAGAGCTTCCGACATTGCACCGGGAACGCGGTTCATTGTTTTCACTGAATTCATACTGTCCTCCGTGACGTGATGTGCTGCTAGTGAGTGTCTCGCCGAGCGATGTTGTAGAAACGGACTTCTTGATATTCCTCGAGGCCCTCGGCGCTTCCCTCTCGGCCCATTCCCGACTGCTTGAGGCCCCCAAAAGGCGCCGCCGCATTGGATGGAACGCCCTGATTGATGCCCACCAAACCGGTTTCCAGGGCATCCGCAACGTTGAGCGCCCGGTCCAGATTTTCGCTAAACACGTATCCGGCCAGGCCAAACGGAGTGTCGTTGGCGGCCTCGAGCACCTCAGCCTGGGTGGAGAATCGCCGAACCGGAGCAATGGGACCAAAGATTTCATTTTGAAACGCCTGCGAATCGGGGACGACGTTCTCGAGCACCGTTGCTTCAAAGAAATACCCTGGGCCTTCGGGGGCTTTTCCGCCCGCCCGGATGATGGCCCCTTTGGCGACCGCATCGTCGACAACGCCCTGCAACCGCTGAACTGCTCTCCGGTCAATCATTGGGCCCAGCTGCGTCGACTCCTCTTCTCCGGGACCGAGGGAGATCCCGCCCATCTGCTCGCTAAAGCCTTGGAGGAAATCGTCAGCGATGCCTTCTTGGACGTAGAAACGGTTGGCCGCGATACACGATTGCCCACCGTTTCGCAGTTTCGCCGCGACGGCCCCGGCGATCGCCCGGTCGAGGTCCGCATCATCGAACACGATGAAGGGAGCATTTCCACCTAGCTCCATCGACGACTTAATGATGTTCTTTGAGGCCAAGCCGAGCAAGGTGGAGCCCACCTGGGTGGAGCCGGTGAAAGAAAGTTTCCGGACTCTCGAGTCGTTTAGAACCGTGGCGCTGAATTCCGAGGCCTGAGTCGTCGTGACTACGCGCACAAGCTCCTCCGGCACTCCGGCTTGCACCATCAATTCGACGGTTAATAGCGTCGTCAGGGGAGTCAGGCCGGCCGGTTTCGCAATTGCCGGAGATCCCGAGGCAATCGCCGGGGCAATCTTTCGAGTGATCATCGCCATCGGAAAATTCCATGGCGAAATCAATACGGCTAAGCCCACAGGGCTGCGCTTGGTGAGGATGGTCGATCCGCCGTGCGGATTGTCCCGATAGGTGCCTCCAGGCCGCACCAGCTCCTCGGCGTACCAGCGGACGTAGTCCGCCGAGTATTGGACCTCGCCAGCAGCCTCCTTGAGGGTTTTGCCCATCTCGCGGGTGATCACACTGGCCAGGCGATCACGGTTTTCCAACAGAAGGTCATAGACGTTGTGCATGATGTCGGCGCGATGGCGAGGCGTTGTCGCCGCCCACGTGGCACCGGCAGAGGTCGCACGAGAAATTTGCTCCAGAGCGTAGTGAGCATCGTGGTCTGCGACCGAAGCAATGGGCTGTTCTGTCGCCGGATCGAGAACAGTGAAATGGCCCTCCGACGGGGGCGCTTGGCCTTCCGACAAGTCGGCTGCGGCTGCGGGAAGCAACGATTCGCGCATCGAACAGACCTCTCATGTGCATTCGCCGGAAGGAGCCCGACCTACTCGACAATTGTATCGTTATCCTACAATTAGGCAACAAACAGATTGTGGCCATGTATCGGGGATAAGGCCCCGGGAGAAACTCGGGCTCGTCGGAGATCGCGGAGCTATTTGGCGAGATACCCGCCCTCAACCGGAATGGATGTTCCAGTGAGATAGCTCGCCTCGGGGGAAGCGAGGAACGACACAACCGCCGCGACGTCCTCGGGCTCGGCGATCCGCCCCATCGGAACTGCTGCAGCGACCTCACGGGCCTTTTCTTCGGGATTATCGAGACCCTGAATCCACTCCTCGTAGAGAGGCGTGCGGGTCATCCCCGGAGCCACCGCGTTGACGCGAATGTTGAACGGGGCGAGATCGATAGCGCCGGCGGTGGTGAATGCCAACATCGCACCCTTGCTCGCACTGTAAACACCCATTGTGGGAACTCCAATGCTCGCCAGGCGAGAGGTCACGTTAATGATGCTTCCCCCATCCCCCTGCTGCTTCATCGCCCGCGCAGCAGCAATCATCGTGCTCATCGGGGCAAAGGTGTTGGTTGCGAAGGTCTCACGAATCTCATCGTCTCCGACCTCGAGGAGATCATTCGTGTGGTCGATGGCCGCATTGTTGACTAAGACATCCAGTCGGCCCGCTTGGGCGACGCTCTGCTCAACCAGTCGAGCAGGGGCCCCCGGCTCGGCAAGGTCGGCCGGAATAAACACCGCGTTGTCGCCGATGCTGGCCACGGCTTGATCTCCTCGGGCCTGCGAGCGCCCCGTCAGGACAACAAAAAACCCATCCGAGGCGAGAGTTTGGGCAACGACCAGCCCGATGCCTGAGGTGGCGCCGGTGACGAGAGCAACTTTCTTTGTCGACATGAATGGAATCTCCTTATTTGTCCTGGTCTCTGCGTGGTTTATGCCTGCTGGAGTCGCACGGCCATGAGTGCATAGGCCCGTGCTGCCACGAGGAGATCATCAATCTCCACTGACTCGTTAGGTTGATGGGCCTGGTTGTTGATATCCCCCGGCCCCACAATGATGGTGGGCGATTGGGTGGCCTGGGCGACAAAGCCGCCCTCGCATGCGGCGGTCCATCCCGTGAGTGACACCTCAAGGCCCACATCGGCCAACGCCTGCTGAGCGAGGCCCGGAACGACAGAGTCTTCCGGAGTTTTGAAGCCCGGCATCTCCAACATCACGCTCCCGCTGAGACGAAGTGGCTCAACAAAGCCAGGCTCCTGAGTGGACAGATCCTGTTCGACCATCCGGACGAGATCAGCCAATATCTCTTGGGGCTTCTCGCCCGGCATCGTCCGGCGGTCAATCGTCACAGTGGTTTTCTGGGGAACCATCGACGTGCCGGTGCCCCCCGCGATGGTCCCCACATTCCAGGTCGGACGCCCGAGTAGTGAGTCGGGCTGTTGACGACTGGCAGTGTGATGAGCCTCACGGACTTTCTCGATGAGCACACTCGCCCCATAAATCGAGCTGGCCCCGTCCTCAGGCCGACCGGCATGCGCAGATTTTCCCTCGATATCAATCTGGAGGTTTGTCGACCCGCGGCACCCGACAACCACATCCAGATTGGTCGGTTCGGCAACGATACAGGCGGTGAGGCTACGCCCTTCGAGGCTCTCTAGTGCCGCGAGCGCACCGAGTGCCTGGTCTTCTTCATCGGCTGTGCACAGTAACTCGAGCCGAATCTCGGGGTGGGCGCGTGACACCGCGCCCATCGCGGCGACGACTGCAGCGAGGCCGCCTTTCATATCGGTCGCACCGCGTCCGATAATTTTCCCTTCGCTGATTCGGGGGGTAAATGGGTCGCCCTCCCAGCCATCGCCGGCCGGGACCACATCACTGTGCCCGAGAAACAGAATGCTCGGTGCATCGACAGGCCCCATTGTGGCGTGCAGATTCGAACGCCCGGGTTGTACCTCCTGGAGGGTCACTGTCGCGCCGATGCGCTCACACATCTCGTGGAGTACCGCTACCGCCTGCGCTTCTCCCACCCCGGGGTTATCGCTTCGCGCCGCGATGAGTTTTTGGGTGTCCGCGGCAACCGTGTCAATCGACACACTCTCGACGAGTGCTTGTTCAGCGGGTGTGAGCACCTGGACCTCCTTGTCCCCCAGCCACGCTACACACTCTCGAAGGTTTCGATGGCGCGAGACAAGCGCTCAACTCCCTCTCGAATACGATCGGGCGACGACGTCGCGAAACACAAGCGCAGAGCATTGTGGTGGGAGCCGTCGAGGGTAAACGCGACACCTGGGATGTAGGCGACCCCCTGCTCGAGAGCGATGGGAAACAGCTTCCCCGTATCGAGGTGCTCAGCCGCTTGGCTGAACGTCACCCAGAGGAAGAATCCCCCCTCCGGTTCCGTCATCGTGATTGAGCTACCAAAGCTGTCACTGAGCGCTTCTTTCATGGCGATCTTGCGCTGACGATACAGCGGACGGAGACGCTCGAGGTGAGGGGTGAGATATCCACGCTCCAGGAACTGGGCCACCACGAGCTGGTTGGGCGCGTTCGTGCAGGTGTCCATGGCCTGTTTCGCATTCACCGCGAGCTTTTGGAGCGCCGGGTCAACGTCGATCCACCCCACCCGTAACCCGGGAGCGATGAGTTTCGAGAACGTCTGGATGCGAAACACTCGGGGATTTTCGCCACCAAGGGCCGAAAAGCTCGGGACGTCCGAGCCGTCGAAACGCAGCATTCCATAGGGGTCATCCTCGACGATGACACTTCCCCACTGCTCTGCCAGCTCGAGAAGGCGACGTTTGCGTTCCTCGGACAGCGTCACCCCGGACGGGTTTTGGAAGTTGGGAATGGTGTAGATCACCTTGGGCTTTTTTCCCGAGTGCCGCACCACCTCCTCGAGGGACTCGATGACGAGTCCGTGGCGATCGACCGGAACGGCGACCACATCGGCTTCGTAGCTCTGTGCGGTCTGATATCCGTTGGGATAGGTGGGCTTTTCGACGATGACCAAGTCGCCCGGGTCCACCAGCAATTTAAATGCCAAATCCAGCCCCTGCATGGCACCGTTGGTCACGACAAGGCGATCGTCGCTGGTGGGATTACCCATCTGCTCGGACAGAGCGATGATTTGCTCTCGCAGTGCGGGCTCCCCGGGGCTCTCCCCGTAGTCGTAGCGCCCCGCCGGCATTCGGGAAAACAGCTCATCGAGCTGGGCCATCGGAATGAGGTCCTCGCTCGGGGCTCCCATGGCAAAGCGAACGATGTCATGCTCCTGCTGGGCGAGCAATTGGGTCGACGAATCAATCACCGATCCGCTCAACTGCGCAGCCCGGGCGGACAGCTCAAGGGTCATCCCAACCTCCTCGAATTTGGCTTCACAATCAGTTCCCGAGGGGATGAAGTGAAGATTTCTGGTCCCGAGGGTCCAACCCGGACAGATTCGGAGGCTTCAAAGCCGAAGCCCTCCATCCACATCCCCGCAATGACGTGGAAGGTCATGTTCTCCTCTAAAACCGTCGTGTCGTCTGATCGGATACTTACGGTGCGCTCACCCCAGTCCGGTGGGAAGCCGATACCGATGCTGTAGCCCAAGCGAGACTTCTTCTCCAGGTTGTTGCGGTGGAGGACCGCATCCCACGCCGCGGTGACATCGGCGGGCCGATTCCCCGCTTTCATTTCGGCCAGTGCAGCCTCGAGCCCTTCGACGGTGACCGCTGCCAGGCGCTTGAGCTCGGCCGGAGGCTCTCCGGTGCTAACAGTCCGGGCTAATGGCGTGTGGTAGCGATGGAAGGCCCCGGCCAATTCAATGGCAATCGCTTCGTTGTCGCCCACCGGGGTCGAGCTCCAGGTGAGATGGGGGGTGTCTGCACCCTCACCCTGCAGGAACATCGGAACAATTGCCGGGTAGTCGCCGTCAATGCCCTCGACGCCGTGGGCTTGAGCAGCCATCACTCGAGCCGCGACCTCATTCATTGGCCGACCCGGTTCCATCGCCTCGATGGCGACAGCCATCGCTGCACTCGCGATGAGGCCAGCCTGGCGCATCTGGGCGATTTCAAAGTCGGATTTCACCAAACGCACCCGGTTGACAAGCTCCCGGCTCTCCACGAGTTCCCACTCCGGAATTCCTGTCTCGAGTGCCCAATACGAGCGCACCGAGAAGAAGTGGGCGTCGCCCTCGACCCCGACGCGCTGTGCGGTTCCATCCGCATAGCCGTGCTCACGCAACTGTGTCGCGACCCAATCCATCGGGTGGACATCGGGTTTATGCACGAGATACTCCGGGTAGCCCAGTGCTGGCGAGGCGTAACGATAGGCCGTTCGATGAGCGCCCAAAGCGTCCATTTCACGCATGAACAAGAGGGGCTCTCCCGACGCCGGGACAAAGAGCACCTGGGGCGTGTAGAACGACCAGGCGTTGTACCCACAGAGATAGAAGATATTGGCCGGGTCGGCGACGAGTAACCCGTCCAACCCGGCTTGGGCCATCGCGTCACGAACAGCGACGAGACGGCGGTCTTGTTCATCCTGGGAGGGGTGTTCAGCGGGCACGGCGCCATCCTTTTTCTCAGTAGATCTCACGCTAAACCAGATAAACCATAAACACTATGCTGATAAAACAATTAATATGCATCGTTTTTTCCTAACAATGTGGAGGTCGCCGTGCTGGATCCTCGTCGGTTGCGAGTGCTCCGAGAAGTCGCCGTGCACGGGGGCATCACCCACGCCGCCGAAGCTCTCCGGGTCAGCCCGGCTAGTGTCTCCCAACAGATCAGTCGACTCGAGCGCGACGTCGGAGTAACGCTGCTGGAAAAGGTCGGGCGGGGAGTAGGTCTCACCCGTGCCGCACGGGGTCTGGTCGACCAAGCCGAGCGAATTATCGCCATCCTCGAAGAAGCCCAATCCGAGCTCCAAGCCGCCAAGAGTCTCACCACAGCAACAGTTCGAATCGCCTCCTTTCAAACCTTCGCCGCGGGAGTCTTGCCGCTGATGGTGCACACGATGAGCCACGACCACCCCGGGATCGACATTGTGTTCTCCCAACGCGAGCCAGATGTCGCGGTGAGTGAGCTCCTCGCCAGGAGAGTCGACCTGGTCGTGGCTGACGAATACCCCGGAATTTCGCGCCTTCCGGAACAAGGAATCATCCGCAAAGAGCTGGGAGTCGAAGCCGTCGAGGTTCACCTCGGATCCCCGGATACCGGTCCCGCTGAGGCCATGTGGGCGCTGGAGCCCGAAGGGACGGACGCCCGCGTCTTCGCCGAGCAGGCGTGCCGAGCGGCCGGGTTTGAACCCCGCGTCGGTTTTGAGTCACCCGACCCGTCTTTGCACCGTCAGCTCGTGGACTTCGGCGTAGCGGCCGCCTTTCTTCCGAGCACTGTCGCGCGTGGCACCTCAGAGAACACTCGAGTAACCGGGTTATTCCCCCAGGGACTGTCACGCCGCCTCGTGGTCCTCTTGCGCCGAGGAACAGAACGCAACCCCGCTCTCCAGATCACCCTCTCCGCCGTTGAGCGCGCCGCCCACCAGGTCCTTTAGGCGGCAGTGTAGCCACCGTCGACCGGGATGAGCGCGCCGGTGAGGTATGCCGCTTTTTCCGAGGCCAGAAAACCCACCACCGCGGCAATATCTCCTGTTTGCGCTAAGCGGCCCAGCGGAATCGTGGCTAGAGAATCCTCGAGGGCTGCCTCCGGGTCGTCGTGGGTCTGCAGCCAGCCCTCAATCATCGCCGTCTGTGTCATTCCCGGCGCGACGGTATTGACCCGGATATTGCGCTCGGCGAGCTCGACCGCTGCCGCCCGAGTGAACGCGTTCAGTCCGCCCTTTGCGGCGGCGTAGGCACTGACTCCAGGAATGCCCACTGTCCCTAACCGAGAGCTGATATTGATCACCGATCCGCCCGCGGTCCCAAACAGCGGGATCAGGGCACCGGTTATTAACAGCGGGCTGGCCAGATTGAGAACGAGGCTGGCGATCACACGCTGGGCATCGAAGTTCTCAATGAGCTCATTGTGGCGCTGTGCCGCGCTGTTGACCACGACGTCGATTCGCCCCTCGTGGGCGGCGACGTCCTCGGCGAGCTGGGCGGCAGTGTGGGGCTGGGAGTGGTCGATGAGAACCGACCGAAATCCTGCCTGCTCGGCAAGGTCAGTTTCTGTTCGACTCGTCATCACGACGAAGAAGCCCTGAGCACTCAGCTGAAGAGCAATGGCCCGACCGATTCCGCCAGAGCCTCCGGTGACCAGCGCGACCTTCTGGGGCGACTCCCTGTTCACGCTAGGTCCCGAGGAGCCTGGACGAGTCGCACGTCACTGAAACAGCCTGCCAAGCTCGGGCACAGAAGGGACCGAGAGATTCGCCAGTCGAAGAGCCTGCCAGAGCGTGACCTGGTTGGCCGTGAGTACGGGCTTGCCCAGAGCGTTTTCAATTTCGGGGACGTAGCGCGCGGTGTGCATCGCTGTGTCGGGAAGCAACACCGCCTGGGCGTTGGGCGGGTTGTTACTTAGCGCCAATTGGACGACCTCGTGCCCGGTGAGGCCCCCGGCAAGAGCTGCCGTCTCGAGGTCGTGGCTGACTAACCCGACCACTTCGATACCCGCCTCGGCGAGGAAGCTCATGAATCGCTGAGACACCGGGTCCGGGTAGGTCGCCGCGACCGCGACAGGGCTCACCCCCAGGAAGTGGAGCGCCTCGACGAAGGCGAGCGAGGTCGAAGAAGTGGGAACCCCGATGACGTCTTCCACTCCTTGGGCCTGCTGTTTCGCACCCTCGAGACCGTAGACGAAGCTGCCCGACGTGCACGCCCACATCACCGATTTCGGCTCTGAGGAAATGAGTTCTCGGGCTCCCTCAGCGAGTCGTTCGCTCTTGCCAATGTCGATCAGCGCGTCCACTTCGTGGGCGTCGACTCCCACAGAAGTGTGGACAAGGGTGAGGGAGACATCGTCACTCAGGAGTGAATCCATATAGGGATAGTCATCTTCAGCCCCAAAGCCCGGATAAAGAAAGCCCAGTCTTTCCATGAGCGTCGGCCTCGTTTCCCCACATTGTTCACCGGGTGGGCGATGACGAGCCCGGTGATACTGACCCGAATCATCCTACAATAGGAGCAAATGGGTCGCCCGGCCCTAGATGTCGGTGGCCCTCGGGAGAGGAAAGGTCTGTCGTGGAGAGATTCATTACCATCACGCTCGTCTCGCGAGGAATCAGCGCTCGAGCAAAGATGCTCGACGATGAAGCTCCTCGTACCGCCTCGGCTGTCTGGGACGCTCTGCCCCAGAGCTCTCAGGTGTACCACGGAAAGTACGCGCGAAATGAGATCTACAACCTCGTTCCGGCCCTCACCGCTGAGCCCATCGGTGCCGAGAACTCGACGATTACCCCGATTCCGGGCGATGTGTGTTATTTCTCTTTTTCGGCAACCGAACTGCTCAACCCCGGCTACGGATACCGGGAGGGGGAGGGTGGAGAGACCGCCACCGACATCGTCGACCTCGCCGTGTTCTACGGCCGAAACAATCTCTTGATCAATGGCGATGTGGGTTGGGTCCCCGGAAACGTGTTCGCCACGATTATCGAGGGTCTCGAGGATTTCGCCGTTGCCTGCCAAGACATTTGGATGTCGGGCGCGGCAGGCGAAACGCTCCTTTTCGAGCGCGCATAGCCCCGGTCGTCACGGACTCTCGAGTCCGAGAGTGCTCCGCGCTGAACCGCCGCAGCGGCTGAACTTACGCTCCCACAACTTCGAGGAACTTTTGAGTGCGCGGCTCTGTGGGGTTACCGAAGATCTTTTCCGGGTCACCTTGTTCGACCACCTGACCCTGATCAAACATCACCACCCGATCCGAAATCTCCCGGGCAAAACGCATTTCATGAGTCACCATCAGCATCGTCATGCTGGAGGTCTTGGCCAGACGCCGAATGACCCCGAGGACTTCACCAATCAGCTCCGGATCCAAGGCACTGGTGGGCTCATCAAACAGCATGACTTTGGGCCGCATAGCCAGCGCGCGGGCAATGGCCACCCGCTGTTGCTGGCCGCCCGAGAGCTGAGAGGGCAGATGCTTCATATGCTCATTGAGCCCGACGAGGTCGAGTAGCTCTTCGCCGCGCTCGAGCGCGTCGGTTTTGGTCATGCCCAGCACATGGATGGGAGCTTCGACCACGTTCTCAATCGCGGTGAGGTGGGGGAAGAGGTTGAAGTGCTGGAACACCATCCCCAGCCTCTTCCGGGTCGCAAGAGTTTCCTTGGTCTCTTTGACCTTTTTGCCACCGGTGGCATCCCAGAGGATGCGATCACCCACGTGCACCACTCCAGAGTCGGGGGTTTCAAGCGTCATGAGGATCCGGAGAATGGTCGTCTTCCCGGAGCCCGATGGGCCGATGATGGAGACTTTCTCCCCCGGTGCCACCGTAAAGTTCAGATCGCGCAGGACGTGATTGTCGCCCCAGCGTTTATTCACATTGGAAAACTCGACCGAGTCGGGTTGGTCTAAATCCTCGTTAATCGTGTTGAGAATGTCAGTGTGCGCTGCCATATTTCTTCTCCAGACGTCGAACCAATAGTGAGGACGGGAAGCTAACCGCGAGGAACAACAGCCCGGTCAGGGTAATTGGCTCGAGGTAACGGAATGTGCGGCTACCAATCTGGAGGCTAGTTCCCAGTAACTCCAGAACCGTGATGGCCGAGAGGATGGCCGAATCCTTGAACATCTGAATGAGGTAGTTGCCAATAACGGGAATGATGGGAAACACCGCCTGGGGGATGACAATCCTCGTCCACGTCCGCCTCGTTCCGATACTGAGCGCTCGAGCCGCCTCCCATTGGCCTTTGGGCAGCTGCTCGATTCCCGAGCGGAACACTTCTGCCATATAAGCGCTGTAGTTGACACCTAAGACAAGAATTGCCGTGGGAACGGCATCAATGACCACGCCGTAGTACGGCAATACAAAGAATGCGAAATAGGCCTGGACCAGTAGAGGAGTCCCGCGAATGAACGAGACATAGAAGTTCAGAAACTGGACGACAACGGGAATCTTGAGGAAGCGAAAGATGGCGACAACTAAACCCAAGAGCAGGCTGATGCCAAAAGCCGAAAAGGTAATCAGCAGAGTGAGTCGAAAGCCTCGCAGAAGGTCGGGGAGTATTTCGACCGTAAAATCCCAATCCCACGTCATTTTGCCATCGCCCCCAACAGAGTGCGCTTGCGGCTGACTCCATGGGCTTTGCGATCAAGCGCGAACGCGCGCTCAAGATAGTTGGTGAGCCACCCCAGAAGGAGCGAGAGCAGGTAGTAGAGCACCAAAATCGCTAAGAAGGCCTCTACCGTTTGGCCAGTGTTTGTCCTAATGGTTTGCGCCCCCCAGGTGAGGTCGGTCACCGTCACCAGGGACACCAGAGAAGTGTTTTTCAGCAGATCGACCATGACGTTGCCAAATGGTGGCAACATCGCCGGGATGGACTGAGGAATGAGAATTCTCCAGAAGCGCTGGGTGGGCGAAAGTCCCAAGGCAATACTCGCCTCAGTCTGGCCTTTCGGGCGCGACGCGATCGTACCGCGGACGATTTCTGCCGCATACGCTCCCATGTTCAGTCCGAGGGCAAGAACCCCCGCGAGCAGAGGTGGAACTTCAATACCGAAAATGGGGAGTGCGAAAAAAAGCCAAAACATTTGGACGATGAGTCCCGACCCCCGGAAGAACTCGACAAACACGTAGGAGGGCCAGCGAATAAACCAGTACTTGGATAGCCCCGACAGTCCGGCCACAAAGGCCACAATGACTGTCAGGGCTATCCCCAGTACGGTCACCTGGATGGTCACCAGCAACCCCCTCCACAGAAGCGGAGAGAACTCAATGAGCGCGTCGATGATGAACCACCCTGTTCACGAGACTTGTCGTACCTGACCTGACTATTAACCTAGCCGGCGCACAGCTCCTCCATCGAGGTCGCGGCACCCGCATCGGGGTCAAAGCCCCAGCCGTTCATAATCTCGCGGAACTCGTCTGTCTTACGGAATTCGATGAGCTCAGCGTTGTAGGCATCGCGCAGATCGGAGTCTTCCGGACGGAACGCAATTCCGGATCCTGCCGGCGGCACGTCCTCAATGAACGAGGTGATTTCCAGGCTCGGGTGATCCGGTGCGATGTCATTGAGCGACAGGGTGGGCAACATGAAGGCGTTTGCACGACCTGACTCCACCGCTTCCATTCCACTCCGAGCGTCTTGCACGGGAACCAATTGAGCTTCAGGAACACCCGCTTCGAGAAGCAGGTTCTCCTCATAGGCGCCGGCCAACGCGGCAACGGAGAGATCGGAGTTATCCAGCAGGTTCTGGATAGTGAGAATGCTCTCGGGGTTGCCTGACGGCACGGCGAACGACTCAGTCGACACGATCACGGGTTCTGAGTAGGCCACCTGTTCGCACCGCTCGGGGTTCATGAAGAGCCCCGCAGTCACGGCATCCCAGCGGTCTGCCTGGAGACCGGGAATCATCGACGCATACGGGGTCACGGTGCCCTGAATGTCGTCGATACCGAGGCGCTGAAAGACTGCGCGAGCCACGTCCGGCTCGGCCCCCGTAACTTCACCGCCAGCCGTCACCGAGGTGTAGGGAGGCTCGTTCGCAATGGCGACGCGAATGAAGCCACGCTCAATGGCACGCTCAAGCGTGCTCTGTTCTTCAACTTCAGCTTCCGCTGCGACTTCGCCCGTCGACTCCTCGTCAGTGGCGACGTCTGCAGGCTCGGGCGCTGACGCACAAGACGACAGAGCGAAGGCTGCAATGAATGCGACCGACACCCCCGTAATCATGCGTTTGCTCGTACCTGTCATATTCATCATTGAACTCCATATCTTGGTTACAGGACGGAGACTCGGGTTACACCCCACTCCTTTCGTAGGAACGTACTACAGTTCTGCGATATTCGCCCCAATTCGTAATCGATTTGAGACCCGAATTGGTTCGGTCGAAGGAATTAGCGTCGGGCAGCGCCGAGATGAGTCAACAACACTTGGCCTTCCCCAACGGCTTCCCGGTTAATTCGTCGAAGTGCAGCCCAGAGTGTTGCCTGATTCGCCGAAATAATGGGCTTTCCGAGCTCTCTCTCGAGCGGAACAAGCAAGTCGTAGGTGGGCAGATTCGTGCAACTAATCACAATGGCTTCGGCATCGTCTCGATCGGCGGCGCGAATCATCTGTGCTGTCTCCTGGTAGAGCACCTGGGAGATGTGGGTCGAGCGACCGAGCGACACATTGTCGACAGCGGTGATGTCGTGCTCTGCCAGGAAGTCGCTGAGTTTCTGCGACAACTGGGCAATATACGGGGTCGCCACGACCACCCGGGCAACTCCGAGAAATCCAAGAGCTTCAACGAGTGCGCCCGAGGTTGTCAGTGCACGATCTGCGCCAGAGGCGAGCATGGTCTCAACGATTGCCTCTTCGGCGGCCCTCCCCCCGACAAAACTGCCGGATGTGCAGGCATAGGCCACAGTGCTCGCCGGGCCCGCCGTGACATCTCGAGTGGCGCGTGCGATTGCTGGCGCATCTGAGGCCGCCTGCGCGAATTCGACCGTGACCTCATCGTGGATAAACGGCGTTCGAGTAATGAAGATGTCCACGTCTTCTGGCAACCACCGCCACATTTCTCGGTCTAACTCGAGATCAAATGGTGCGACGACACCAATCGCTGCTCGAGGGTCTGGACCGTTCACCTCAGAGTTGGCTTTCGGCGCTGAAAGCATCGTGTTCTCCCCGTCATATTGTTGGACCGGAGTCTAATGGCTAGCGTAAGAGGGTGAACCCTGGAGAACCTGACGCGGCGGCGAGAGCTGCAATCCTCGCTCATTTGCCCCCAGCTCCCCGACCGGTGGCGCAGTACACCCCGGTCAGGGAACTCAACGGCCTACTCTTTGTCGCCGGTCAGACTCCCCACATAGAAGGACACCTCGAACACTGTGGCAGAGTCGGAATCGACGTCTCCGTCGACATCGGACACGCCATGGCGAGACGAGCGGCACTGAATGTGGTGGCCGCTCTTAACGAACACCTTGGGACTTTGGACAGCCTCGATGGTCTTCTGTCGCTGACAGGGTTCGTCGCCTGCGGCAGTGACTTCACCGAGCACCCTCAGGTCGTTGACGGAGCGTCGGAACTCTTCATTGAAGTCTTCGGCGCTCAGGGCGTCCATGCCCGCGCAGCCGTGGGGGTGGCGTCACTTCCCGGGGGAGCGCCGGTCGAGCTCAGTGTGGTGGCCGCAGTCCGGGCATAGTGTCAGATGGCTCGGAGGAACTAGCTCTTTCTGAACACGATGGCAGGAGGTCGACGTGGCACGCCCGGAGGGATTCGAACCCCCAACCTTCTGATCCGTAGTCAGATTCTTGAGGCCCACTGCCCGCCTAATCACTGCCCTCAGCGGCAATCAGGAACGCGGCGTGCCAATTTGTGCCCACTGGAGACCATTTACTCTCGAAACTAGGCTTCCTATTGGGATGCCGGCAGAGTAATATCAACTGTCTTACCCCTTACTGGACGCGTCTTGTATTCGATGCCCATCAGCCGCTCTCCCTCGGGAATATCGAAGTAAATGTTGAATGAGATTGACAGCCCGGGGTTGACCGTCTCGTAGATCACGGGGGATCCGTCTGCCTGAACTAGACCCTCCACCGAGTAGGCCGATCCTCCAATAAAGCCGCTGAATGAGCCGGGCGTGAGCGTGATCGCGTCCGAACTCTCGTTCTCGACCTCAATAGATAACGAAACAAGCTGCCCGAGAGGCTCACCGACGGCGAACCGGTTCGGAGACGCGACTCCGTAATCCACGCCCGATACATTCAGCACAACTCCGTTGCTAGTGGAGTCCGACACCAAAAAATCGCTTTCAGACCCCGAATCTGGCGTGGAGCCCTCATCACCTATTTGCCCGGAAGAGTCTGACTCGGGAGCCGCTTCCAGCAACTCAAAGCGAGCAAGGTTTTCTGACTCAACACCATCAATTTCCACCTGGAGAAAATACTCAGCTCCGAGCGGAGCCTCGGGGCGCTCGTCACCACACACCCCCTCTGAAGAAAGCTTCCTAGACCACTCAAAAAGAGTTAGCGGAAACCCACCCGGCTGGAGCATGAGAACTTGCGACGGAAAGGGGTCTCCACAAAATTTTGAATCCGTCAGAAGGTTTGCTTGCGCTTGATTCACACCATCGAAAATTCGGGCCTCGATTGCGCCCTCAGCCACCTCAAGTTTGCAAGGCTCATCTCCCAGGTAGCTGACCGATGCCTCGACCAAGGGTAA
>CAJXYC010000019.1 GCA_913063365.1 uncultured Cellulomonadaceae bacterium | reverse complement strand
TATTTCTCCGACTGCGAATTATCCTGGCCAAGTGTGGGTAGGTGCTGGCGCAACACCTCGTGCGAGAACACATAAATTCCGGCGTTAACCTCCTGGAGCTCTCGTTCCTCCGCAGAAGCATCGCCCTCTTCCACGATGCGCTCAACACTGCCGTCAGCCCGTCGCACCACTCGGCCGTAGCCGGTCGGGTCCTCGACCACCGCCGAGAGTAAGGTCACGGCGGCGCCGGCGTCACGGTGAAGACCGACCATGGCGCGGACCGTATCGGAGTCCAGCAATGGCACGTCTGCACTCAGCACGACAACATCGGCCACGGAATCATCGACGCCCTCGAGGGCAACCTCGACCGCACGACCCGTGCCGGGCACGTCGTCTTGGTGAACGATCACGACACCGTCGGTCTGAGCAGACACAGCAGCCGCCACGTCGTCAGCCGCGTGGCGAACCACCACGCTGACACTGTCGGCGTCAAGGGCCTCGGCCGTCGCCACGACGTGTCCTATCAAGGGAATCCCCGCCAAGGGATGAAGAACTTTGGGGACCGCCGAGTTCATCCGGGTTCCCTGACCCGCTGCCAAAATGACAACTGCCATCGGCGGGGCGCTCATGCCCCTATTTAAGTGCATCGCGTCCCGGCTATGGGGGAGCCTCGACGGCGTCGCATCACAATGGCTCCGCCCCCAGGATTCGAACCTAGACCTCACAGCTCCAAAGGCTGTCGTGCTGCCGTTACACCAAGGCGGATTAGTAGGCCTACTGCCTTCCCAGTCTGCCAGAGCGGATAATGGAGCAATGTCAGAACGGGACGAAGTCGACTACATCGTCGAGGCCTGGAAGGCAGAACGCCCCGAGCTCGATCTGACACCGCTCGAGGTTCTCTCCCGTGTCACCCGAATCGGCAAGCGTCTCGACCGCCTTCGCCGGTCAGTCTTTGCCGCCCATGGGGTGGACGTGTGGGAATTTGATGTGCTGGCCACTCTGCGACGCTCAGGGAAGCCCTACCAATTAAGCCCCAGTGCTCTGATGGAACAAACAATGGTGACCAGTGGAGCGATGACCAATCGCATCAACCGGCTGCTCAGCAGAGGCCTCGTGACAAGAGACACTGACTCCGATGACGGACGCCGAGTGGTGGTGGGACTTCGGCCAGAAGGAAAAAGACTTGTCGACCGCGCCCTGGACGACCTACTCGCGGCCGAAGAACAGGCGCTCACGAGACTCGGGGTGAATGACCGAACAGAGTTAGTCTCCTTGCTTCGGGTCTTGAGCTTGACGATGGAGAGCGACTAACCGAACTGCCAGAGGCGGCTCCTAGGATGAAGCCCGGCACTATCGAATTGTGGCCGGCGAAAGGGACACCGTGGCGACTTCTCGAACCCTTCCGTGGGGTCCGATACTCATTTTCGGCCAGGCCCTCATCTGGATTGTGGTGGACCAATGGTCCAAATGGTGGGCTGAATCAGAACTCGAAGAGTTCCGCTACATCCCGCTGTGGGGAGACCTCTTCGGCTTCCGGTTGGTCTACAACCCTGGCGCAGCGTTTGGTATCGCCGCCGACTACACCTGGATTCTGACGATCATCGCCGCCGTCGCAGTCGTCGCGCTGATTGTCATCAGTCTCCGAACTGACCATTGGCTGTGGGTGATTGGTCTTGGTGCTCTGACCGGGGGCGCTATCAGTCACTTGGGAGATCGACTCTTACGCGACCCCGGATTTGCGGTCGGCCACATCGTTGACTTTTTGGACTACGCAGGGTTCTTCGTGGGCAACGTCGCCGATATCGGTTTGGTGGGAGGAGCCGCCATCCTCGTATTGGCCACGTTGATTGATGCCCCGAGGCGGCTTAGCGAGAAAGACGAAGACGAGGATTCTCGAGAGACGACTGAGTCACCCACGTCGTAATTCCGTCTGCACGCAACGCCTGGGCGATTTCACCCGCGTGCTCAGCATTCAACGCAAGACCCCACATCGTGGGCCCTGACCCAGACACTGCTGCGCGAAGCGCCCCCGCTTTTTCTATCTGCGTGGCCAGGGTTTCGAGCTCGGGCATCAGCGAAATAGCGGCCGGCTGCAGATCGTTGTGAATCAAGGGCGCGAGCGCTTCAGCATCCCCCGCCTGCCACGCGGCGAGAAAAGCGGGATCAATCGCGGTAGGAACCGAGGCGCGTGGGCTGAGGCGGTCGTATTCGGCATAGACCGCTCCGGTACTGAGCGCCCCCTCTGACGGGCACAAAACAAAATGAAGAGGCTTCTCGATTGCCACCGCCGTCAGCGCATCTCCTCGGTCTCGTCCGATTGCGGCTTGACCATGGAGTGAGAACGGAACATCTGAACCCAGAGTGGATGCCAACTGCTGCAGCGTCGAATCATCGAGCCCGCATTCCCACAGAGCATCGAGGGCGAGAAGTGTGGCTGCCGCGTCGGCGGACCCCCCGGCCATTCCTCCGGCCACGGGAATGTTCTTACTGATCTGAAGGGCGACAGCCTCTTCTTTGCCACAGTGCTTGGCCAGGGCGCGTGCAGCCTGCCAGGCCACATTCCGCTCGTCGTGCGGAACTAACCCGCAATCCACGCTTCCTTTGACCTCCAGGGACATCTGGTCATCGGAACGAGCGGTCACGAAATCCCACAGGTCGACAGCCTGAAAAGCCGTGAGAAGGGGGTGGTAGCCAGAGCTCTCTAGCGCCCCGACCCAGAGGCCTAGGTTGATTTTGCCTGGGCTGCTCGCGGTGACTTCCATGCCCGTCAGCCTAGGCGCGCATTAGCGCTGCGAAGAGTCGAGAATCTCTGGAGTAATCGACCGATAGACGAGAAGTCCGATCGCTTCAATCGAGGTGTAGAGCATGACCACGAAAGGAACTAATCCCCACACTTGAGAATCAAGGGCCAGGGTGATCGGCAACATCACGAGCCCACCCCGCCCAATTCCTGCAATCAGGATGGCCCGTCTCTTATCCACTGTGACGCCGGCAAGACCAGCCACCAACAGGTTGAGTGGAGCCATCAAGACCAAGAAAGCGATGGAGATTGGCACCAGCCAGCTGAGCTCCGGCAACCGATCGGCAACGTCAGGCGTGCGATCCCACGCGACAAGAAAGAAACCGAGTGCGCCGGCCCAAATTGTCCAGCGTGGAACTTCACCAAAGACCGTCGCCACCGTGTGACCGCGATTCTTTGTCACCGCCTGGAGCAGTAGCGCTACCCCGACAGGAAAGACAATGGTGAGCGCGATGGGAATCAACGTGGGTGGGATATCAGCAAGAGTGAAGACACCCCCACTGAGCACGATGGTCAGTAGTGGCACCAGCACCAAGAGGCCCGCGAGCAACAGGGGCATTACCCCAAGAACGCTCTCTGCGTCCCCTCCGGCCCCTCGAATAATGGGCAACGACAGCGCCACCCCAGGCGCCAGGAGAACCAAGAGGACTCCCACTTGCATCTCGTAGGTGTGGAACACAAGCCTGGAGAGGATGAACGCGAGTGCTGGCACTGCCAGCAGGTTGATCGCGAGAAGTGCCCCCCAGACTTTCCGCTGCCAGACGGCTCGCCCAACAGACAACAGCGGCATCGACAACGCCAACAGGAACACCACGATGGATTGCACCGCGAGCAATGCCGGCAACGGGATCGCCTGGGGAAGCGGGAATGTCAACCCCAATCCAACTCCGGCAAGAAGCGCGGCCGGAAGCCAAAGAAGCGGTGCCTTGGATGTCATTGCCGCCGGGCGCTTTCGCTGAGCCGGACAAAATCTGCCAGCGTCCACGTCTCACACCGACTCGTGGGCTCCAGCCCTGCGTCCTGAATGACCAGGGCGGAATTCTCTGCTCCGCCAAACCGCTCGGCGAACGCTTGCCGAGCCATTTTCCGCCGATTCCCAAAGCCTTGATCCACGAGAGAAAACACGCTCTCTCGGAGGGAGTCATCTCCAGGCGACGCTGTTGCTCGCATCCCCACTAACACCGAGTCCACACGAGGCTCGGGCCAGAACACTTTCCTCGACACTGTTGCCTCGACTGACCACTCCCCCCACCACGCTGCTTTCACACTGGGAGCCCCATACTCCTTTGTCCCTGCACGAGCAGCTAATCGATAACCGACTTCGGCCTGAACCATGACCAGAACACGGGAAAAGCCGGGGTGCAGGGTGAGGAGATGTAAAACGACGGGGACCGCAACGTTGTAGGGAAGGTTCGCCACCAGATGGGTGATTCCTCGGGGCACTTCTGAGAGGTGAAGGGCATCGGCATGCACGACTTCACACGGAGCATCCGGAAACCTCTCTGCCACCACCTCTCGGGTCGCGGCGACCAGACGCTCGTCTACTTCAACACTGGTCACCCTGGCGCCGGCATCCAGTAGCCCGAGAGTCAGCGAACCAAATCCGGGTCCCACCTCGAGCACATGGTCACCCCGTGCCACCTCAGAGGTCTGAACGATTTTTCTGATGGTGTTGGGGTCGAAGAGGAAGTTCTGCCCCCTGGCTTTGGACGGGGTGATGCCATGAGTGTTGGCAAGAGCGCGAATATCGCGCGCGGTGAGATAGCGGGGTATCTCGCTAGGACTCATGGAAGGGCGACGGTTCGAGTTCGTCCCATGGCTGTCCCGTGACTGGATTAGTCCGCACCCGAACAGGATTATCGTCCCACCGGCCGTACACCTGGAACGTGTTCTTGGTGAGTTGCTCGGCGAGAGCGTTTTCGTCCATTTCAAGCTTCTTCGCCATGTAACGCAGGGTGTGAGGCACCATGTACGGGCTGTTGGGCTTTCCCCGGTGCGGTTGCGGAGTCAGGAACGGGGTATCGGTCTCAATCAGAATCCGGTTCTTATCCATCACCTGAAGCGCAGCCTGCAACTTCTTGGCATTGGTAAAGGTGACCGTGCCGGCAAAAGAGGCATACCACCCGTGCTCATTCAGGATGGCGGCGAGTTCCGCATCGCCACTGAAGCAGTGGAATACCGTGCGCTCAGGGGCCCCCTCCTTCAACAGGATGTCCACCACTTCTTGGTGGGCGTCACGATCGTGAATCTGTAAGGCGATGTTGTGGCTCTTAGCCAGCCGAATGTGCTCCACAAAACTGCGGCGCTGGGCTTGGTGAAGTGGCGCCTCCGTCCTGTAGAAATCCAGTCCGGTTTCCCCGATTGCGACGACGCGGGGTCGCTTCGCCAAGTCGTCAATGACATAGAGGGCGTCGTCGAGCGTGCCCTTCTGATGAAGCTCTGGCGCCTCGTTGGGGTGAATCGCCACCGCCGCCAAGACCCGGGGCTCAATAGCTGCCACATCGGCCGACCACAGTGAGGTGGGAACGTCGGTCCCCACCTGAACCACTCCCTTCACGCCGACTTCTTCGGCTCGGGCAAGGTGTTCCCGAAAATCGAGTGGGTTTTCCCCGTCAGCGATTTCTAAGTGGGCGTGATTGTCATACACACCGACCTCGAGAGGGTTGGGCAGGGGTGGGTACTCCTGCTTACGGTCAGTGGCTTCCATGGATCCTCGGGTACGCAAATGGGACGGAATCTTCGAATCTGCCATGTCTAGCCCTCGGACTCAATTCGAGGGAACAGGGGTTCAAGCGCTCCCACAACCGTTCCCACCGGCAAAACGTCGGATTTTCCGGCCTCAGAGAGCAGCTGGCCCTCTAGCGCTCCCAGCTTTTCACCCGCATTCAAGGCCGTCCAGAGCTTCGCTGTCGCAGCGGGCATCACCGGGGAGAGAAGCACAGCGAGCGCACGAAGACCATCCGCCGCGGTGTACAACACCGCCGCTAAACGCCCTCTCGTCTCATCTGATTTGGCCAACACCCATGGTTCCTGCTCGGTCAGATAACCGTTTAATTCGTCGACAATCGTCCAGATTGACTGGATTGCTTCATTAATGGCGAATCGCTCCATGGCATCCATTGCCACGGCGGTGGCTTTGTGCATGGTGTCGCGGATGGCCTGGTCCGCGTCGCCAAGCTCCCCGTTAGGGTCCGGAACGACCCCGTCAAAGTAACGAGCAATCATCGAGAGAACACGCGAGGCAAGGTTGCCAAATCCGTTGGCGAGCTCTGCCTCATAGCGCGCTGCGAGGTCTTCCCAACTAAACGAGCCATCAGAGCCGAAAGTGATTGCCCGGAGGAAGTAATAGCGGAAAGCATCCGAACCGAAGACTTCAGTGATGTCGGAGGGTGCGATACCGGTGAGCTTGGACTTCGACATCTTCTCGCCACCCACCAGAAGCCAGCCGTGGGCGAAGACCCGGGCGGGTGGCTCGAGGTCAGCAGCCATCAGCATCGCTGGCCAAATCACGGCGTGGAAGCGAGCAATGTCCTTCCCGACGAGCTGAACAGCTGGCCAGCGCGTCGCAAACGTCTCCTCGTCTGAGCCCCACCCCGTGGCGGTGATGTAGTTGAGCAATGCTTCGAACCAGACGTAAGTGACGTGGTCGGCGTCCCACGGAATTTCGATTCCCCACTCCAGCTGTGCCCGGGAAATGGACAGGTCATCGAGCCCGCGCTGGACAAAGGCCACAATCTCGTTTCGGACACTCTCTGGCTGAATGAAGTCAGGACGAGTCTTGTAGAGCTCCAGTAGCTGGTCTTGAAACTTGGACAGGGTGAAGAAGTAGTTGGTCTCTTTCAGCACTTCTACTGGGCGACCGTGAATGGGGCAGACTTTTTCTCCCTCAAATTCAGCCTGCCCTTCAGCAAGGTCTGCAGAGGCCTTATATTCCTCACACCCCACGCAGTAGAAACCCTCGTATTCACCCTTATAAATGAAGCCTTTGTCGTAGAGCCGGGTGAGGAATTTCTGGACCGCGGTGATGTGGCGCTCTTCAGTGGTCCGAATGAAGTCGTCATTGGCAATGTCGAGTGTTTTAAGAAGAGGCAACCACGCATCTTCGACGAGCTTGTCCGCCCACTCTTGAGGGCTCACCCCGTTTGCTACGGCGGTGCGCTGAATCTTTTGTCCGTGTTCGTCGGTTCCGGTTAGTAACCACGCATCTTTGCCGTTTTGGCGGTTCCACCGGGCCAAGACATCAGCCGCAATTTCTGTGTAGCCGTGGCCAATATGTGGCACGTCATTGACGTAGAAAATCGGCGTCGCGATGAAAAACGAGGACGGGGACGACATAACCGCTCAATCCTACGCGTCTGGCTCGAGCAGAGCACGGTAGAGATCTCGTTTTGAGTGGCCAGTGACCTGGCTGATTGCCTTTGCCGCCTCAGCTGGCTTCTCCCCGGCTGCCACCCTCTCCCGCACATCCTCGACTGCATCATCGAAGCTCACCTCTTCGCCGGTCGCACCGTGGACGACCAGGGTGATTTCTCCCTTCACATCACCGGAAAATTCATCGGCAAGGGACGCCAATGTTCCTGTACTGACCTGTTCGAACTTTTTGGAGAGCTCCCGGCACACTGTTGCTTCTCGGTCGGATCCAAACACCTCCGCCATCTGCACCAAGGACTGATGGAGCCGGTGGGGTGATTCAAAAAACACCAGTGTCCGACGCTCTCCCGAACGCTGCCGGAAAAACTCTTCTCGGGATTTCTTGGGGATAAAGCCCTCAAAACAGAAGCGGTCTGTCGGCATTCCGCTCACCGCGAGCGCAGCGGTAATGGCACTTGGCCCTGGCAGCACCGACACCTGAATACCTTTGGCATGAGCGGCTCGAACGACAGGGAACCCCGGGTCGGATAACCCCGGCATGCCGGCATCGCTCACCAATACGACCACTCCTCGAGCAGCATGCCCGAGGACTTTCTCCGTAATCTCTGTTTCGTTGTGCTCGTGCAACGCCATCACGGGTGCGTGCGTGGCCGCACCGAGGAGCCGCATGAGCTGTCCGGTGGTCCGGGTGTCTTCAGCGACAATCAGATCGGCATCCTGAAGTGCCTGGACAAGTCGAGGTGAGTGATCGTCAAGGTTGCCGATGGGGGTAGCGGCGACCAGAAGCATCCCGTTATTGTCCCAGCGGCCAGGACACTGACCTAATCGGCTGTGAGCGCTACCTGTAGTGATTCCGGATCAGTCTGAGGCAGCGAACATACGCCTGCCTCACAGAGGTAAGCCCTCTCGGTCCCCGCCTCGACCCTGCCCTCGAAGAGAGAAAAACCTGTATCAACAAACGCCTGCGCCCCCTCGCTGGACACCACGGCGAGCAACATCGAAGACGGCGCATGCTCTCTGGCGACCCGACCAAGCTCACTGTCCTCGGAATCGGTAATCACAACCAGCTCGCGGTCAGGAGAGCCCAGTCGCCACAACACGCCAGCGAGCCCGCCGAAGGCAAGGGGACGCATTCGGACTGCCTCCGCGTAGGGCGCGGCAGCAGCGACAGCCGCTTCTCGGTATCGGTGCTCCCCGGTCAGTTGAGCGAGCCCGTGCGCGGCGGTGGCCATCAGCGCAAGGCCCGAAGGACTGGCTCCCTCCGAGACGTCTCCTGAGACAGCCTCCAAGGCATGAACAGTGGGATCCCCTCCGCCAGGGGCAACAAAACCCTCCTTCGTCAGACACAGGTCCACTAGTTCCTGTGCAACGTGACACCAGCGGGGCTGACCGGTGGCAAGCCCCCACTCCAGAAGACCAAGTGCTAGACCGCCATAGTCCTCCAGTGTGGCCGCTGCAGGCGAGAGCTTCCCGTCTCGAGACATTCGGTGGAGCAGCCCCTCACCGTCACGGTGGGTGGCCAGCAGTTCGGTGGCGACCTCGTCTCCCAGCTGACGAAGGTCTCCCGCGACACCCCGCCTGTGGGCTTCGGCCAGGCCCGATAGGGCCAGACCGTTCCATCCGGCGAGAACCTTCTCATCCCGTGCCGGTAGTTGGAGCTTTTCCCGAGTGGCCGCATCGCTTCGGTAGTACTCCCCCTCGACTTTTGCGCCATCGATAACCGATTCGCTGTCTTGAGCAGAAGCGAAGCCGCCGCGAATCCGGAGCGTGTCCTGCAAAAAGCCCGCAATTCCAGTCGCCTCCCGCGTGGCTCCCACGCTGGAGTAACACCAGAGCAGGAGCGCATTGTCATAGAGCATTCGCTCATAGTGGGGCTCGGACCAGTCGCGTTTCGTGGCGTAGCGAAAAAACCCTCCGTCAACAGCGTCTCGAAGCGGTGACGACGCCATTGCCTCGAGAACCCGATTAGCTAGCGCCGTCGCGGCAGAATCGCCGGTCAGCAACAGAAACTGCAGAACCGGAGCAATCGGAAACTTTGGAGCGACACCTAAGCCTCCGTGCTCGGTGTCTTCCTGGTCGGCCAAGTGCTGGATGATGGACTGCCAGTCCTGTGGGCCAAGCTCAATGGGTTCCCGGTTTTTGGCCTGTTGGTCGGCTGCGCGAATTGCGTCTCGAAGCGACTGCGCGCCGTCCAAGACTTTTTCCCTTTGCTCACTCCACGCGGTACTGACCGCGTCAACAACTTGTCTGAACGAGGGCGTTTCTCCTCGCTGCTCTGGGGGTAGATACGTGGCGGCGTGAAAAGCGTCTCCGTCTGGAGTGGTGAACACCGTGAGTGGCCATCCAAGTTGTTCGATGAAGGCGGCGGCTTGGGTCAGAAAGTGTTGGTCAACATCGGGGTGTTCTTCGCGATCGACCTTGATCGACACGAGTCGATCATTCACATACTCACCCGTCTCGGGGTCGCTAAAGGATTCCCTCGCCATCACGTGACACCAGTGGCAGGTGTGATAGCCAATCGAAATCATCACCGGCACATCCCGGCGCCGGGCCTCCTCAAACGCTTCCGGCCCCCACGGATACCAATCAATCGGATTGTCCCGGTGTGCCTCGAGATAGGGACTGAGCGAGCCCTCCAGGTGTCCCACGCTAAAAAGTGGCCTCGCTCGGATCTGGTCCGAGGCGCTGCCCACGCTCGAGACCGCGCATCAGCTCCATCTGATCGGCGCTGAGCTCCAGTTCCCCCGCGGCCAGGTTTTCCCGCAAACGGTCAGTCGACACGGACTTTGGAATGACGATGAGTCCTTCCTGGATATGCCACCGGAGAACGACCTGGGCCACGGTCGCTCCGGTCTCGTCGGCAATCTGCTGGATTTCTGGAATATCGGCAAGCGAATACTTTCCTTGCCCGAGCGGCCCCCAACTCTCGGTGAGAATGCCTGCTTGCGCATGACGATCTCGCAGCACGCCCTGCTGAAAGTAGGGATGAAGCTCGACTTGATTCACCGCAGGGATTGTCGCTGACTCCGCGGCCAAACGGTCCAGATGCTCAGGTTGGAAGTTCGAGACACCAATCGACGTCGCCAAACCCTCATCCCGGAGCTCTTCGAGTGCGAGCCAGGAATCCAGATACCGGTCTCGCATCGGGCTTGGCCAGTGAATGAGGTAGAGATCCACCCGGTCGAGCCCCAGCTTGTCGAGGCTTCTCCGCAGAGCGTCCCGCGGTTCAGTTCTGCCCTGCTCGGTGTTCCAGAGTTTGGTGGTGACGAAGAGGTCATCTCGCGAGAGCCCGGACGACGCGATCCCTTTCCCGACGCCCTCTTCGTTCTCGTAAATCGCCGCGGTGTCGATGTGGCGGTAGCCAAGCTCGATCGCGTCTGCGACGACACGCTCGGCGTCGTCGTCGGGGATGAGGTAGGTGCCAAGGCCGAGTTGTGGAATCTCGTGGCCAGAGTTCATGGGTAGCGAAGAAATCATCAGCGCCTGCGGACCTCTCGTATCGGGGGGAAGAAACAGCAGTGGGAGGGGACTCCGTCGCTGTCCCCTCCCACCGTTGTGGTCAATCTACCGCGGTATTGGCCGCGGTGACGACTCCTATGACGACTGCGCGTTCACCTCGTAGGAGGTGTTGGTGGACTCGAAGAAGTTCACCAGCTGCAGAGTGTCGTTCGCCGTGGCCATCCACTTCGCCGGGTTGCTCACGTTGTACTCGGTCTCGAAACCGAGTTCTTCGAGGCGGCGGTCAGCCAGGTACTTGACGTACTGGTTGATGTAGTTGGCGTTCAATCCGAGGATGCCGTTTGGCAGAAGCTCGTGGTTGTAGGCCTCTTCCATCTCCACCGCGTCCAGAATCATCTGGCGAATCTCGGCGGCGAATTCCGGCGTCTGGAGGTCTTCGTTCTCTTCCAGCACCGTCAGAATCAGGTTGATTCCGAACTTCAGGTGAAGCGACTCGTCACGAACAATCCAGTCCACCAGCGAGCCGAAGTTACGCAGCAGGTTCCGCTGACGGAAGCTGAGCGCGACCATGAAGCCCGAGTAGAACCAGATGCCCTCGAGGATGATGTTGTAGGCCACGAGGTTACGGACAAAGTCCTGCTTACCTTCGGTCGTGGTCACATCGAGCGTGTCTTCGGTCATGCGCTTGATGAACTTGACCTCGAAGTCTTCCTTGCGGGACATCGCCTCGTTGTCAACGTGCTGCGCGTAGGCCTTCTCGCGATCAATCGGGAAGGTCTCCAACACATACTCGAAGCTCATGCAGTGGTTGGCTTCCTCCCACATCTGCTTCGCGAGGTACAGGTGCGCCTCGGGAGCGTTGACGTAGGGGTAGACACCGAATGCGAGCGCCTTGTTCACCAGCAGCTCGCTGGGGTTGAAGTAGCTCATCAGGAAGGTGATCGCGTGCTGCTCTTCTTCGGTCATCTTCTTGAAGTCAGCGATGTCTTCACCGAGCTGAATTTCGTTCGGGAACCAGGTGTTGGCCACGGCCTGGTCATACAGGTCCATCGCCCAGCGGTACTTCACCGGCTTCAGCAACAGTCCTTCTTGAATTCCTGTTCCGAGAATTCCCATGGTGCTTTCCTTTCAGGTTGTGTGAGATCTTGCGGTTGGGTGGTTAGTTCTTACTGGCAGCTGTCGCACTGCAACAGGTCCATCGGGTCGACCGGGACGAGGTAGTCCTCGGTGGTGGTGGTCTCGTTCATCGTCACCTCCTACTTCGCCTGGCCGAATCCGAAACCTTTTTTGGGAGCTCCAGCAGCGACCGGTTCTGGCTGCTCGCTGCTTGTCGAGGAGGCTGCCCCGAAGCCCTTTCTGGCTGGTTGTCCTCCTCCACTGGAGTTAATCTGCTCAGACTTGTTCACCTTCACCGTCGACTGCTCGGCGGTGTGGCGAGGCTTCATGTGCAGGTAGTAGGTGGTCTTCACGCCGCGCTTCCAGGCACCTGCGTAAATCGACATCAGATCATCGATGTCCCTGGTCTCCAGGTACATGTTCCGGCTGATGGCCTGGTCGATCCACTTCTGGGCTCGTGCCGCCACATCCAAGAAGGCGTAGGGCGAGAGTTGGAAGCTCGTCTTGTAGACCTGCTTGATGTCATCGGGAATGTCCTCGATGCCCTGGATGTCACCCTGGCTCTGCAGGATGCGCTCCCGGGTCTTCTCCCACAGTCCCCGCTCGCGGAGAGCCTCGACCAGGTTGCGGTTCACCTCGAGGAACTTTCCGGAGCTGGTGGCCCGGCTGAAGATCTGCGAGAACTGGGGGTCGAGACCCGGAGTGGTTCCAGCGACCAGACCAATGGAGGCAGTGGGGGCGATGGCCATCAAGGTGGCGTTTCGCATTCCGCCCTTGACCTTCTCGCGAAGCGCGTCCCAGTCCAGACGGGTGGTGCGGTCGACGTCAATCGCCACACCACGGTCGGCCTCCGTGAGGTCGATGGTGTCGAAGGGCACAAGACCCTGGGACCAGCGAGAGCCCTCGAAGTTCGCGTAGGCGCCTCGTTCTTTGGCAAGCTCGGTGGATTCATCGATGGCGGCGTAGGCCACGTGCTCCATGATTTCGTCGATCAGCTCGTAGGCCTCTTCGGACTCGTAGCTGTAGCCAAGCCGCTCAACAATGTCGGTAAAGCCCATCACACCAAGACCCACCGCACGGTTTTGGTCGTTGGAGAAGTCCGCCTCGTCCACTGACGAGCGGGTGATGTCAATCAGGTTGTCGAGCTGGCGAACGGCCACTCGGGCGCTCTCTTCAACCAGATCCCAGTCCATCTTTCCGTCGATCAGGTGCATCGAGAGGTTGATTGAGGCCAGGTTGCACACCGAGACGTTGTCGACATCCTGCGGCAGGCAAATCTCCGTGCAGAGGTTTGAGAGGTGGATGGTTCCGGTGTTGTTGTTGATGGCGCGGTTGTTAATCGTGTCTTTCCAGGTCAGCCACGGGTGGCTCGTGCCCTGGAGGGAGACCAGAATCGCCTTGAACTGCTCACGAGCACCGAGCTTTTTGAACATCTTTAGCTCGCCGGCCTCGGCCATCTTCACGTACTCCGCGTAGCGCTTAGAAAACTCCTGACCATAGAGCTCGTTCAGGTCGGAGACCTCGAGCGGATCGAACAGGTACCAGTCCTCGTCGTTTTGCACCCGCTTCATGAACTCATCAGAAATCCACACCGCGGTGTTGGCGGTACGAGTCCGGCGGTAAGGGTCACCCGAGTTCTGGCGGAGGTCCAAAAACTCCGGGAAGTCCATGTGCCAGTTCTCCATGTAAAAGCACAGCGCCCCGAACTTCTTTCCGCCGCGGCTGACAGCGCGCAACACCGAGTCGATGGTGTGCATAAACGGAATCGGTCCGGTGCTCGTGGTGTTGTTGGAGCGAATGGGCGAGCCCTGCGCACGGAGCTTGGTCACCGAGAGGCCGATGCCGCCGGTGCCCTTAGTCAGCCACATCACGTCGCGGGTGGTCTTCGCGATGTGCTCGATGTCGTCCTGCATTTCCATGACAAAGCAGTTCGCGAGCTGCGGGTAACTGGTGCCGCCGTTGACAAGCGTCGACCCTGCTGCCAAGTACTCGAGCTTGGACATCTTCTCGTAGAAGCGCAGTGCCTGGGTGGTCGGGTCTTTCTCGTTCAAGGTCAGGCCCATGGCGATCCGCATCCAGAAGTACTGCGGGACCTCCAGTGGTTCGCCGTCGCGACCCTTGATGCCGTAGCGGTTGTTCAAGGTGACGACGCCGATGTACTTCAGTCGGTCATCGCGGGACGGCTCGAGGGCGTCTGCCAGGCGGTCCAGGTCAAAAAGCTCCGTGAGGCGGGAGTCCAAGAGACCCTCCTCAACTCCCTGGCGGAGGTTGCGGGCGAAGTGCTCGCGGTGGAGCTGCTTCAGCTCGTCATTGGTCTCGTAGTCACCGAGCACGCGCTTGTAGATGGTTTTCAGGAGAAGTCTGGCGGCGACGACGTCGAATGCAGGGTCATCTTTGACGTTCTGCAGGGCGACTTGAATCACGGACTCGTCGAGGGCCTGAGTAGTAATGCCGTCAAACAGGGTGAGCTCGAGTTCGCTCGCGATTTGCGTCACCCACGCGACAGACTCATCCAGGCCTTCGGCAGCTTTTTCGATGGCCAGGTTGATCTTGTTCGCGTCGTACGCTTCGCGGCTTCCGTCGCGCTTTACCACTGTGAGGGACACGTGTTTTCTCTCTTTCACATCTGTTGGTTGGTTAGTTGTCTGGTCGGTATCCAGAGACACCGAGGGACCCCGATAATCACCGCGGATGGCCTCCGCGGGGACCCTCGCAGATCACTGAGGCTCAATCACTATATCTATGGTCTCTGACATTGCAAGCACCCTAGATATTGTGGGCGTGTCCTCCACATCTGTGGACAACTCGAGGGAGTTTTCCACAAGAAATCCGGCCGGTTGGAAACGCCTGAAAGGCAGTTTTTCACTGACCACTGACATCGCTATCGAGGGCCTAAGCTTGCAAGGCTGTGAATAGATATCGCGACCTGTTGACAACCCCCGGCGTGGCGCGACTCATCGCCGCACAGCTCACCGGGCGACTGCCCTCAGGCATGATCACACTCGCCTACCTCATTCACGTCGAGCAGATCTTCAACTCCTACGGTCAAGCGGGACTCGTCCTCGCCGCCACCAGTGGCGGCCAAGCACTCGCCGGACCGCTCACCAGTCGCTGGATGGGCAGGTGGGGGATGCGCACGGTGATTAACACGACCCTGGTGATTTCTTTGATCAGCATGGCGGCCATCGCCTATTTCGCCATGCCGCTCTGGTGGTACATCGGCTTCGGGTTGCTGTGTGGCCTCGCCACACCCCCCATCCAACCCGCGGTGCGCACGATCTATCCGAAGCTGGTGAACTCCAGGCAGCTCACTCCCCTGTTCTCTCTCGATGCCTCCGCGCAAGAAATCATTTGGATTGCAGGTCCTGTGCTCACCGCCTTCCTGGCGATTCAAATCTCACCCCCCGTCGCCATCACGGTCGCCGGAGCTTTCCTCATCGTCGGAGGGCTCTGGTTTGTCACCGCACCGGAGCTTGGCACCGTGCGCATCCCACCCAGCAAAAAGCGTTTGGGGACCGTTCTTCGACACCGCTCCGTCATGCTGGCCACCATCACCGGTTTCCTCCTGATTGGCGCCGCAGGAGCACTCGAAGTCTCCGTGGTTTCCGTCTTCGGGGAAGAAGGACCACAGGCGGGCATCATCCTGTCGCTGTGGGCCATCGCCTCGCTGATCGGTGGGCTCTCCCTCGGTGGGATGGCCATTGGCCCATGGGCACTCGCGGGCAGAATGTCCGTTGTCGCATTGGGCTTATTCCTCGCCTTGGGAAGCACCGACTTCTGGTGGCTCGTCGCCACCCTCGCCATCGCAGGGTTAGGTATCGCCCCTGCGCTGACGGTCATGTTCGCCATCGTCTCGGCGACCGTGAAATTCTCCGACACCGCCGAGGCCTATGGCTGGGTGGGATCCGGGCAGCTGATTGGCGCGGCACTCGGCTCGGCAGTCGCCGGTTTCGCCGTCGACGCGTTTGGCTCATTTGGTGGGTTC
Organism: uncultured Cellulomonadaceae bacterium; assembly: GCA_913063365.1. Taxonomy (GTDB): domain Bacteria; phylum Actinomycetota; class Actinomycetes; order Actinomycetales; family Microbacteriaceae; genus Pontimonas. The sequence goes on along the minus strand of CAJXYC010000019.1, from coordinate 3,401 downwards.
GTCACGGGCTTTGCCATCGCCTTCCTCGGGGCTCTCGTCGCGACAGTGCTCCGCGGCTTCCAACCAGACCTGCGCGGAAAAGACCCCTCGCCCCCACCAGACACTGAGCCGATCACCCTCGGCTAGCACTACCCTGACGGTGTGACTGCGCTGACACTGCCGAGACTTGTCTGGGGCTCGCCAGACGCCGACCGACAGGCGCTGATTGTCCATGGACTGGGATCGTCTGCCCAGACCTGTTGGCGGCTAGGAGAAGCGCTTGCCGAGTGGGGATTTCTCGCTACCGCCGTGGACCTGCGCGGACACGGCTATGCACCGCGGGGCACCCGCTACCGCATCGAGGATTTCGCGGGCGACCTCGCGCACACGACTCCCACGACCACCAGTGGGTGGGATGTCGTGATTGGCCATTCCATTGGGGCTGCCAGTGCGGTGGTCGCTGCCCACCAGAACGCCGACTGGGCGAACAAGCTTGTCCTGTTGGATCCTGCATTGGTGGTGGGTGAGGAAAGAAAAGCACTTGTTCACCAAGGTCAACTAGACGGACACGACCGATTGACAGAAGAGGACGTCGCGCGGGATAACCCGCACTGGCATCCGCTCGATATTGAACTGCGGATTTGGTCAGCCAGAACCGCCAGCCGGTTTGCCCTCGAGCACGCGGTGATCGACAACCCTGTGTGGGATGTCGCGGAGGAGGCACGAGGCCTTTCGCAGGAGACTCTGGTGATTGGCGGTGATCCAGACGTGGATTCCATGTTTACCGGAGCCCACGCCGAGGACATCCTCCAGGCAAACCCACGAATCAGCCACACGGTGATTGCTGGTGCGGGACACAGTCCACACCGTGATCGGCCAGAGGCGACCTTGGAAGCCCTCCGGGAGTTTGTTGGCTAATCCTGCCGGACGAGTCGAATCTGCTCGGTGGGTGGGCTCGGCTCAGTAATCAGGTGAGCGACCACTTCGGCCATCTTCGGTCGCATCGCATGATCAACCCCTTCGACCCTGGTGGTCGCAACCCCGCGCATCCTCTCCATTGCCCGGAGCCCACTCGGGCTTAAGAAAGGGTCGAGCGTGCCGTAGACAAGGTCGATGGTGCAGCGGACCTGAGCTAAGTCAGTAAGCGTCGTTTGCGACTCCACGCACTGCTCGAGTGACTTCGCAAACGCTTCCCAATTGTGTTCGTCCAATTCGACATAGTTCTTCGTGGGGGTGAGCGCCTCCAGTGCCACGGCTGCCGCGCGGGTGAACCCGGGGTTTTCTCGCATGAAGTGGTAGAGCTTCAAATATCCGTCCACTCGGGCACGCTCCAGCGGGTCAATGACCGCTTCTTTTGGCAAATACACCGGCGGGGAAATCACCACGAGGTGTTTTACCAACCTCGGATACTCCGCGGCTAGTCGAATCGCAATAAGAGCTCCGAGGGAATGCCCGGCCAGAGTTATCGGAGTTTTCAGACCCAGAGCGGTGATGGTGTCGCGCACTGCCTCCACGTGCTCGTGGAGAGAAAACGTCGCGCCGACCGGTGCGTCGGAGTGACCGAAGCCGAGCAGGTCAGGAACGATGACGCGGTGCTTATCAGAGAGCTTCGGCACCACGTTTTCATAGGTCATCGACGACGAGGCCACTCCGTGCAGCAACACCGCTGCAGGACCTGAGCCTTCGTCGTGGGCAATATGAAGTGGTGGTTTCTGACGGACAGGCCACCACTGCCAGCGCGACATAGCCCCAGTATGCCGGGGCTTCACCCGCCATGACGGTGCCCCGGAATAGAGTGTGCGCATGAGACGACTGTGGGCAGTTCTTGCCGGGAGCATCTTGACGGTAGGTCTTGGGGCATGTGCTGGTACGACCGACCGAGGAATGGGACCAGACGACTTCGTTACGGAAGAGGCCCTGCCGTTTACTGAGGACATGGTCACAAGCGGGCCAGCCCCAACAGATGAGATGGGCGCAGTGTCTGCCGACACCGACCGGTCACTCATCGTGACGGGTTCTTTGTATCTCACGGTTGATGATCCGTTTGTGGCCGCTAATGAGGTGGAAGACATCGTGGTGGAGGCCGGAGGTCGGGTTGACTCCAGGAGCGAATCCGCAGATATCGGAGGCGATAACCCCCAGGCTTACCTCTGGGTGCGCATCCCTGCCTCGCAGCTGGACGAGACTCTCGAGCAGATTGAAGCGGTGGGTGTGGTCGAGTCGAAGACCCTGTCGAACCAAGACGTGACCCTGCAGCGGATTGACCTAGAAGCGAGGGTGGAGGTCCTCGAAGACGCGATTTCGAGGCTTCGTGACTTGCTGGACACCGCCGCCACCACCAGCGACATCATTGAAATTGAGGCAGCGCTCGGCGATCGTCAGGCGGAGCTCGACTCGCTGCAAGCGCAGCTGGAGTACCTGGGTGACCAGGTGGAATTCGCGTCGATTGGCATCGACTTGCGCGGGCCTGAAGCCGCTCCAGAACGTGAGCCCGATGGCTTCGTCGAGGGAATTGTGGCCGGCTGGATGGGAATGCTCGCGTTCTTCGCCGGTTCGATTGTTTTTGCCGGCATGCTCGTGCCGTGGCTCGCGGGACTGGCAGTCATTGCTCTCGCGGTGTGGTTACTGCTGAGGCTTCGCCGGCGAAACCGGAGTAGCGAAAACTAAACCGAGTCACCGCCAGCGCTCGACAGCGGTTGTGGTCCGTAGTTGTTGTCACCCGGTGTGGAGGGCAGCAGGTAGAAAATCGTGAGGACAACGCCTCCGGCCAAGGCAAGAAGGCCAAGACCGATCGCAGGAAGAGTCGGTTCCATCGGGTTATCCAAGCTCCCTGTCACGAGGCCACTCGCGACAAGTGGCCCCAGGAACACCAACATCCACCATGCACTTCTGCCGGAGTCGTGCAACCGTCGGAATCCAATGGCAAGATTCGGGATTGCCGTCGCCGCAATCAGCAGAAGAGAAATCGGTCCGAGCCCCTGGTCCAGCAAGTCTTGCGGGTACATACCCTGGAACAACACCATGTCAAGAGCCCAGATGACGATTGATGCGGTCACCAAAAACAGCACAACCCACCAGTAACCAGAGCGGGGAGTTCTGCCGCGGAAATCGGTGTAACGGGAGAAGAACTGCTTGACGGATTCAGTGAATTTCACGTGACACCCCTATCTTTCGTGGCCTCTTAAGCCTATGGTGGGCACACCCCACGGGGAACCCCCTGAAGGGTGAACAGGAGTCGAACATGCCAGACGCCGAGTATTGCCACGAATGCGACGCACCACTCAAAGTGGGCGCCGTAACCTGCCCCGCCTGCGGGGTTGCCGTCGAGCTAGAGGATGATCAGGACGAAGGCGAATAGCAGCGCGAGGCTAAACACCGTCATCAGGATCTGGGTATAGCTCAAATACGAGCCACTGGCCGCA
>CAJXYC010000018.1 GCA_913063365.1 uncultured Cellulomonadaceae bacterium | reverse complement strand
ACTCCCGTCCAGGATGTGGTGGGGCTTGCACGGGGAATCGCCAAAGGCCTAGCGGAGATGGCACCGGGTGCGGGCGTCCTGGGTGGAGACCTCTCCACAGCCCCCGTGCTCACGTTGTCGGTGACGGTTATTGGCGACCTAGAAGGACGGGATCCGGTCTTGCGCTCAGGTGCTCAGGTGGGGGACGTGGTCGCTGTCACGGGGGAGCCCGGACGCTCACAGCGGGGATATCTCCTGCTCGAGGAGGCGACCAGTCGCTATGGCGAGAGCCTTCCGGAGGAGGCCAGAAAGGAACTGGTTTCCCACCCCGATGTGCAGCACCATCTAGCCCCCACCACCGATCTCTCCCTCGGGGTTGCTGCGGCCCAGGCCGGGGCCCATGCACTGATGGATGTGAGCGACGGACTTGTCCTCGATGCCACCCGGATGGCAGAAGCCAGTGGAGTCCGCATTGATTTCGACACGGACGCTGTTGTGGATGAAGCGTGGCTGATGGGCGGGGAAGACCACGGGTTTTTGGCCACATTCAGTTCTTCCGAGCCTCTGCCGGAGGGCTTCCACGCCGTCGGCAGGGTTGTCGAGAACCCGGACAACCAGTCGGTCACTGTCGGGGGAGAGCCACCCGAGGTAGAGCGTGGTGGCTGGGACCCCTACCGAGACAGCAAATAGACGACGGTATCGCCGTAGGTTTTTGCCGACAGCTCGATGAGACCTTCCGGCCAGGAGGGTGTCGCATTTTTTGCTGACCGCTCGACCACCACGATTCCTTCATCCGCCAGAGGAATCGCGCTCAGAATGCCGATCAGTGCGTCATCGTCCAAGTCATAGGGCGGGTCGACAAATGCGAGGTCTACGGTGGCTGCCGGGAGCGTGCCAAGAGCCCGCTCGGCAGACTGGCAGAGCGCGGTGGTCTGCACCTCTCGATGAAGCGCACTCGTGACACGCGCCATATTGTCTTTGACCACCTGGCAGGCCTTGCGGTCTTTCTCAATCGCAATCAGAGAACCCGCTCCCCGGCTCAGGGCTTCGAGCCCGAGGGCACCAGAGCCGGCATAGATGTCCAGCACACGTAAACCATCGAAGTCGATTCGAGCGTCGAGTGCAGAAAACATTGCCTCCCGAACACGGTCGCTTGTGGGGCGAGTGATGTCTCCTGGGGTGGCGAGTCGCAGCGACCCTGCGGCACCGGCGATGATTCGTGTCACCCATTCACGCTACCCCGGTGCTGTGGGGGGTGCACGGTAGCGTGGGAAAGGTGGCGCTCACTCCTGACACTCCTCTGGTTCAGGCCTTAGGAGAGCGCACGGATAAGGCCCTGAAGAAGGCTTTTGGCTACACCACCGTCGGCGATTTTCTCGAACACTTTCCCCGCCGCTACGCCTCCCGTGGTGAGCTCACCTCCCTGCAGGGAATCCCACTGGGCGAATCGGTCAGCATCGTCGCTGAGGTGGTCTCCTGCACGGAGCGCCCGATGCGAAAAAGACGAGGGTCTCTGCTGGAGGTGGAGATCACTGATGGCACGGGGTTGATCACCATCACCTTCTTTAATCAGGCCTGGCGCTCCAGGGACCTCCAACCGGGGGCTCGTGGGATTTTCGCCGGCAAAGTCGGGGCGTATCGGGGTGGGAAGCAGCTGTCTCACCCCGACTATGAACTCTTCGACGATCAGCCGCCGAGCGAGCACGAATCGAAAGCGTGGGCAGAGACACCGATTCCTATCTATCCAGCGACCGCGCAGATGGCGAGCTGGCAGATCCAGAAAGCGATGGCGAGCGTTCTTTCCCGTGTGGAAAAGCTTGAGGACCCGTTGCCAGAAGTAGTCCGTGAGAATAACGCGCTTCTTCCCTATCACCAGGCCATCGTCCAGGTGCACCAGCCAAGCGCGACGGGCGAATGGAAAGCAGCGAGGGCCACTTTGCGTTTTCACGAGGCGCTTTTGCTGCAGTTGGCGCTGCTCCGCCAACGAGATGAGATGCGCTCGCACGGTGCCACCATCCGAACCGCAGGCGCGCTCACGAAACGCTTCCATGAAGCCCTGCCGTTTACCCTCACATCCGACCAAGAGGCGGTCATTACCGAGATTGATAACGACTTGGTCTCTGGCATCCCGATGCACCGACTGGTCCAGGGCGAAGTGGGGTCTGGAAAAACGGTGGTGGCGGTTCGCGCCACCGTGCAGGTGGCAGAAGACGGCGGACAAACAGCCCTGCTGGCTCCCACGGAGGTACTCGCCAGCCAGCACTTGCGCTCAATCGTAAAAACACTGGGTCCCGATCTCGCCGCTGACCTCGTACCCACCCTCCTGACCGGAGGGCTTAGTGCCCAAGAGCGAAAGCGCGCGGAGCTAAAAGTCGTCTCTGGCCAAGCACGGATTGTGGTGGGAACACACGCGCTGCTGAATGAAAAACTCGCATTCCACGACCTAGGGCTTGTGGTGATCGACGAGCAGCATCGCTTTGGTGTGGGTCAGAGAGATGTGTTGCGCCAGAAGGGCACCAATCCGCATGTCCTGATTCTGACGGCCACCCCGATTCCCCGAACCGTTGCAATGACGGTCTTCGGTGATGTGGACGTCTCGACTATCCGAGGAGTTCCGGAGGGCAGGCAACCCATTTCCACCCACGTGGTGTCCCTTTCAGAACACCCCGATTGGTTTGGACGAGTGTGGTCGCGGGCGGAGGAAGAAATCGCTCAAGGCCGCCAGGTCTTTGTGGTCTGCTCGGCCATCGATAAAGCAGACGCTGATCCAGACGCCTCCGAAGACGATGTCCCGGTCACCGGGGTGGAAGAACTTGCGGCCCAGCTTCGCACGCACCCTCAACTAGGAGCCCGTCGGATTGGCATCGTCCATGGACGACTCGACAGCGACGAAAAAGACCGTGTGATGACGCAGTTCCAAAATGGCGAGCTCGATGTATTAGTTGCCACAACCGTCATCGAGGTCGGCGTGGATGTTCCCCAGGCCAGCACCATGATCGTGATGGATGCCGACCGGTTTGGGATTTCTCAACTGCACCAGCTTCGCGGCCGGGTGGGCAGAGGCGAGTTGCCGGGAGTGTGTTTGTTGGTCACCCACGTCCACCCGGAAACCGTTGCCCGTCAGCGCCTGGACGCCGTTGCCTCGACCACAGATGGCTTCGAACTGGCTCGGATTGACATGGAATTGCGCCGCGAAGGAGATGTCCTTGGCTCCAGCCAGTCCGGTGGCCGAAGTGGACTGAAGCTGTTGCGAGTGAGCACCGACGGGGATCTCATTGAGGCCGCGAGACACCAAGCCAGAGATCTCCTTGACGACTCGGCCGACCTGTCTCAGTACCCAAGCCTGCAGCGCGCAGTCGATGAACTACTTGCGGGGCAAGAAGCCGACTACCTCGATAGAAGCTGATTGTCACATTCTGGTAACACGCGCTCGCTAGGCTCGGACTCGTGAGCTCCATTGGCGTTGTTCCTGGTTCCTTTGACCCCGTGACTCTTGGTCACCTCGATGTGATCACCCGCGCCCGTGGCTTGTTTGATGAGCTCCACGTGGTGGTCGTCCACAACCCCGATAAGCGGGCCATGTTGCCGATTGCCCAGCGAGTGTCACTGATTGAAAAAGCCCTGGCCGATGCCGGAGTAACAGACGTCCACGTCACCAGCTGGAGCATGGGTTTGCTCGTCGACTACTGCCAGGAAGTGGGAGCCTCGGTTCTTGTCAAAGGGCTCCGCAGTGGCTCTGATGTCTCTTACGAGACACCGATGGCGATTGTGAACCGGAAACTAGCCAACATCGAAACCGTGTTTCTTATGCCAGACCCGGCACATGGCCACGTTTCCAGTTCTCTGGTGCGCCAAGTTGCGGGCCTCGGAGGCGATATTTCCCCGTATGTGCCCTCGGCGGTGAAAGAGTTCATCGACGCGAACGGGCTTCCTGACTAACCGCCACTTCCGCCAGGTAGACTCGCCCGCCGTGACCGGGACATTTGTACTAAACGTGCGCGACCTCATTGGGGCTCCAGGCCAGATGCGGGAGCTTGAGCTGTCTGTTGCCTCCCCAGAGACCCTCGGAGAAGCAGTCGCCAAGGTCACCGAAGGTGCCCCCATTGAGATTTCTGGCCGGTTAGAAAGCGTCCACGAGGGCATCCTCGCCTCCGGAGATATTCGGTGTACAGCGACCGCGGAATGTGTCCGGTGTTTGGACCCCATCGACATCCCTATCGAGGCGGATTTCCAGGAACTATTCGCGTATTCCGAGAACGACGGGTACGATAGCCAGGTAGTCGACGACACTGTTGACTTGGAACCCGTCGTCCGGGATCTGGTGGTTCTGCAGCTACCGTTCCAGCCGATGTGCTCCCCTGACTGCCCCGGGCTCGACCCGGACACGGGCGAGAAACGTCCGGAAGGTTGGCAGGGAAGCGACGAAAAGGGCATTGACCCGCGCTGGGAAGCGTTAGGACAATTGCTCACAGACGACAACAACCCGGGGACCGAGAGCCCCAAAAAGTAGAGAAGGCAGACCATGGCTGTACCCAAGCGGAGAAAGTCCCGCGCGAACACTCACGCGCGTCGTTCGCAGTGGAAGACCCAGATTCCGACGCTGGTGAAGACCGTGGAAAACGGCAAGACCGTCTACCGGTTGCCGCACCGCGCTCACGTCGTCGAGGACTCCAACGGCACCCCGCTGTTCATGGAGTACAAGGGTCGCCGCGTTTCTGACGCCTAAGCGGTCGTGACCGACCCCCACCGCACGTCGGAGGCGAGGCTCGACGAGCTGATCGCCCGGCTCGGGGTGGGGATTTCGCATGACGCATTGCGCCATGCTCTGACCCATTCGACGTGGGCATACGAGAACACTGGACCTAATAACGAGCGTCTCGAGTTCTTAGGAGACGCGGTCCTCGGCCAGTCCATCACGGCCATGCTCTACCGGCGTTTTCCCGACCTCGCAGAAGGCGAACTCGCCAAAAGACGCGCCACCGTGGTCTCCACCCAAGCCCTCGCCGCGGTTGCGCAGGCTATTGACCTTGGCTCGTTTCTCCTCCTCGGTCGAGGAGAAGAGCAGACCGACGGCCGCAAGAAACCCTCCCTATTGGCCGATGCCCTCGAAGCAGTGATTGGCGCGGTGTTCTTGGACTGTGGTTCGGAGGCAGCAGACGAGCTCGTGGCGCGGTTAATCGGGCCGGTTGTGGATGACCCGGCCACCTTTGACGCCGCTGCCGACCCAAAGACCGCGTTGCAGGAGTGGCTCGCGGCGAGGAGTCTTCCGCCGCCACGTTATGTGGTCACCGATGACGGTCCAGACCACCAGAAGACCTTTGACGCGTCTGTCTATGTTGACCACCCGAAGTATTCCCCCGAGCCGGTTGGTCGGGGGTCTGGCTCGAGTAAGAAACACGCCGAGATTGATGCGGCCAGAGCATCACTGCAGTTTCTTGGTCGCTAGACCGTGCCAGAACTTCCCGAAGTCGAAGTAGTCCGGAGAGGCATCGAGCCTTACACCCGCGACTGGGTAGTGGACCGGGTACGCGTCTATGACCCTCGGTCGCTGAAGCGACACGACGGTCCAGAAGAAGATTTCATTCATAGGCTCACCGGTCGAACACTCCACGGTGCAGTTCGGCGCGGGAAGTTTCTCTGGATACCACTGGGTGATGGTGAGGCGTTGGTCTGCCATCTGGGGATGTCTGGCCAAGTCCTCTTGGGCGATGCGCCTAGCCAATTTGGACCACTCCTCCGCGTCGCACTGGAGCTTCTGGGACCAGGGGAGCAGCGCATGGTCTGGGGTTTTGTGGACCAGAGACTTTTTGGCTCTCTCGCCATCGACACCCTCGTCGACTCGGGATCTGATGCGCCTGCAGGACATGGACACCCATCTCCGGATATTCCCCGCCAAGTGGCGCATATCGCGAGAGACGCACTGGATCAGGCTTTTGATGAGCAGGCGGTGGTGCGAAAGATTCGTCAGAAAACCTCTGGAATCAAACGCGTCTTGTTAGATCAGGGAGTGCTGAGCGGGGTGGGAAACATCTATGCCGATGAGGCGTTGTGGCGGGCCCGACTGCACTATGACTACCCCGCCAACCGGCTCACAGCAAAGAAAGCACGAGAACTCCTCGGACATATCCGAGATGTCTTCGGGCAGGCGTTGCAGGACGGCGGCACCAGTTTTGATTGGCAGTACGTCAACGTGAATGGCCAGAGTGGTTACTTTTCACAGTCCTTGAACGCCTACGGCCAAGACGGTCATCCCTGTCCACGCTGTGGTCGCCCCATCCGCCGAGAGCCGTTTATGAATCGCTCCTCATTTCGGTGTCCGCGCTGCCAGCCGACACCCCGCCGTCCGGTAGGTTAGGGCGCAGTCCAGGCTCACTCTGGAGCCTAAGAAAACACAGGAGTTTAGGTGCATCTGAAGTCCCTCACCGTGAAGGGCTTTAAGTCATTTGCCGAACCGACCACGCTCCAGTTCGAACCGGGTGTCACCTGTGTGGTGGGCCCGAATGGTTCGGGAAAATCCAATGTGGTCGACGCCCTGTCCTGGGTGATGGGTGAGCAGGGTGCAAAAAGCCTCCGCGGTGGCTCGATGGAAGACGTCATCTTCGCCGGCACCCAGTCCCGGGGTCCTCTTGGCCGCGCCGAGGTGAGCCTCACCATCGACAATGCCGATGGAGCTCTGCCCATCGATTACTCCGAGGTGACGATCTCGCGGACGCTGTTTCGAAATGGCGCCAGTGAATACGCCATTAACCGCGAGCCCTGTCGGCTTCTGGATGTGCAGGAGCTCTTAAGCGATTCTGGTCTCGGCCGAGAAATGCACGTCATCGTTGGCCAAGGCCAACTCGATAGCGTCCTGCACGCCTCCGCCGACGACCGTCGTCGCTTCATTGAAGAAGCGGCAGGAATCACCAAACACCGTCGGCGGAAGGAAAAAACTGTCCGCAAGTTAGAGGCGATGGATCAAAACCTCACCCGCTTGCAGGATTTGGTGGGGGAGATCAGGCGACAACTCAAACCCCTCGGTCGCCAAGCAGAGGTTGCCCGCGAAGCACAGACCATTCAGTCGGTGGTCCGCGACGCCACGGCACGCCTTCTGGCGGATGACCTCCACACCTTGAACCAGGAATTGGGTGACTACCAGGCCCGAGAGGGCAACACCGCGAGCGAACGCCAAGTGGTTCAAGACGAGTTGGACCGAGTCAGTACCGAGCGCGAAGCAGCAGAAGCCAAGCTCACCGACCAATCGGCGAGTGCGTTGCGCCAACGTGACTATGAAATTCGCCGGATCACCGAGAGGGTCCAAGCCCTCCACGCTCTGGCCGCGGAGCGCCTGACACTACTGTCCGAAGAGTCGTCAATCGCGTTGACCGCCACGGTGTCCGAGGCCGATATCGAGGCGGCCTCGAGCGCGGTTGATCAGGCGGCCGAGGCGTTATCGGCCGGGGAAAGCGCACTCGGTGAACGGGCGGCTCAGACCGCCACAGCCAGAGCCCAGCTCGACGCGCTGGAGCAGCAGATTGCCGAAATCCGCGACGCCATGGATGCGAACCGTCAGGCAGAACAGGCGAGACAGGAAGCAATTGCGGTGGCCCAATCGAGACAGCAGTCTGCTGCGGCCGACCGTGATCAGGCCGCAGAGGCTCTTAGCCAAGCAGACGCTCGGATTGCTGAGCTCGAGCGGACGTGGCATGACCAGACAGATGGCATCAGCGACGTGGATGCCGAGAAGCTTCAGAAAGCAGAGTCTGCTCTGCAGGATGCGTGGACGGCAGAAGCCGCTGCGACCGAACAACTCGATGAAGTCCGCTCCGAATTGCACCGGCTGGAGCGTGAAAAAGATGCCCTCGCGGCCACGGTCCAGACGCTGAGCTTGGCCGTCGAAGCGGCCCAGTCCGAGGCCGAGTATTCAACATCCGACGGCGTCACTGGTCGGGTGGCCGATGTCTTGAGCATCACGGCAGGCTACGAAACAGCGATTGCGACGGCACTGGGATCGCTCGCCGACGCTCTTGTTGTCTCCAGTAGGGATGCCGCCTGGTCGCTCTCGGAGAAAGTCTCTGGGACTGCTGACTCGAGGCTCAGCATGCTGGTCGACGAAGACAGGAACTCCGAGGAAACCCTCGAGCTGGAGGGGTTGACACCAGCTACCGATGTCACCCAGGCGCCCGCGGGAGTGCAGCGAATCCTGCGCCGGGTATTTATCGCCCCCAGCCTCCAAGAAGTAAAGACACATTGGGTGGGGCACCCTGATTTGCCAGACGACGTCACGATTGTCACCACGGCGGGCGACCTCTTCCACGCAGGGCGCGTCGTTGCGGGGTCTGGCTCAGCCAGAAGCTCGGTGGAGATGCGCGCCGAGCGTGATGGCGCCCAGGCCGAACTCGCCAGAGTCTCCACAGATGTCGAGCGGGTCAGTGCTGCCCTGGAGGTGGCTCAGCGAGCCCACGAAGCAGCGGCTGTCTCTGCTCGAGACGCCCTCTCCGCTCTGCGCGATGCGGAAGCAGAGCGAAGCGCGGCGAGCGAGGCACTCTCGGGTGTTCAGGCAAGCCTCGATGCCGCGAGGTCTGAGCGGGAGCGGGCGAATGCGCGACTGGAGCGGGCCACCCAGGCAGAAAAAGAGGCGTTGACGGCGCTCGCTGAGGCAGAAGCCGTTCCAGAGGACGCCGCGGTAGTCCCAGACGAGGTTCCTGAGGAAGAGAGGACTGCGGCAAAAGACGCGCTCGAGCAGGCGCAGGGGGCCGAGGTGGACCAGCGGGTGCTGGTGGAGCAGCTCCGACGGGATCACGCCGATGCACTCGCACGAGTGGAGTCGCTCCGGCGTGAACAGGCTGCGGCGGAAGAAGAAGCCAAGCGAGAGCACGAGCGGCAACTGCGACGGCGCCAGCTGGTGGATAACGCGAGGGCCGTTAGTGCGCTTACTCCCGCACTGCTGTCGGTGGCGGAGCGCAGTGCAGAAGAGTCGGCCCTGGCGGTCGCTGCTGCCGAAGCAGAGCGTCAGAAGGCAGAGTTGGCAGTGGGTTCCCTTCGGAGCAGGGAAACCGAGCTGCGCGAGCGAGTGGGGCAGATGACCGACACGGTCCACAGCATCGAGATGCATATCTACGAGAGAAATCTCCAGCGTGGCCAATTGGTCACGAGGGCTCAGGAGGAGCTTGGACTCTCAGAAGAGGTCCTGCTTTCCGAATATGGGCCAGACCAGCCCGTCCCCGGCGAAGCTGACGAGACAGTGGAGTTTGTCCGGGCCGATCAAGAAAAGCGTTTGGCGCAGGCGACCAAGCAGCTCGATCAATTGGGCCGGGTGAATCCTCTGGCGCTCGAGGAATTTGAGGCCCTCGAGCAGCGCCACCAATTCCTGGTGGAGCAGCTTGATGATGTGCAGTCGTCGAAAAAAGACCTCCTGGCGATTGTCGACGACATTGACAACACCATGCGTGACGTGTTCCTCGAGGCATTCGAGGACACCGCCGCCGCCTTCGACGACGTTTTCCCCGTGTTGTTCCCCGGGGGAACTGGCTCGCTCAGCCTGACTGATCCGGAGAGCCCGCTGACGACCGGGGTTGAGGTCGCGGTCCGGCCACGGGGCAAGAAAATCGAGCGCCTGTCATTGCTCTCTGGTGGCGAGAGGTCATTGGCAGCGGTGGCGTTGCTCATTGCCATCTTTATTGCCCGACCAAGTCCCTTCTACATCCTCGACGAGGTGGAGGCGGCGTTGGATGACGCCAACTTGGGTCGGCTTATCGATGTCATGGAGCGGCTTCGCAAAGACTCGCAGTTGATTGTGATTACCCACCAGAAGCGGACAATGGAAATCGCCGACGCCCTCTACGGCGTCTCCATGCGCGACGACGGGGTGAGTGCCGTTGTTGGCCAGCGGGTTCGAGATGAGATCCGCCAAGCCAGTTAAATTGCCCGAAACAAAACGGGAGTAGTCTGGCGCCGTGGGACGAAAGCAGGCCGTCGGCTGGATGTTGATTGCCGTTGCCGGCATTTTGAGCGCCTCGCTTTTCACACAAGCCATGGTGGAGCGCTCAGTCGTTCCAGAAACCTCCCCAGAGGACACCCCTGTTGTGGGCCTTGTTCCTTTGGATGAGGACTAGGTTCTGTGGCGTCCTGGTCGCTCGGTAAAGCCCTTCGCAGTCTCTGGCAGAAAGAGACGCTCGATGAGTCCACGTGGGAAGACCTCGACGATGCGCTTTTGCTCGCTGACGCTGGTCCCGACGCGACAGAAGAGCTGATTTCTGGCACGAGGGAAGAGGCCGAACGAATTGGGCTGACCAAACCTTCTGAGGTGAAAGACCTTTTGGCGGAGCGGATTGAAGCGCTCCTGGCCGAGCACGACCCGACCCTGCGCCTGACTGACAGGCCAGCGGTGGTGTTGATTGTGGGCGTGAACGGAGTGGGCAAGACCACCACCATCGGCAAGTTCGCCAGGTTTCTCACCAAAGCAGGCCGCAGTGTGGTCATCGGCGCTGCCGATACCTTCCGCGCGGCCGCAGTCGACCAGCTCGCCCACTGGGCGGAGAGGGCAGGAGTTGACATTGTCCGCCCGGAAACAGACGGCCAAGACCCGGCCTCTGTTGCCTACCAGGCGGTTGCTAAAGCCCAAGAAGAAAACATTGACATTGTCCTGATCGACACAGCAGGCCGCTTACACACCAAAACGGGCCTGATGGACGAGTTGGAAAAGATCCGCCGAGTAGTCGAAAAACTCCAACCCGTTTCCGAGGTGCTGCTGGTGTTAGACGCCACCACCGGTCAAAACGGCGTCACCCAGGCGGAGGCGTTCTTGGAGCAGGCAGGAGTGACCGGCTTGGTGATTACCAAACTGGATGGCTCGGCAAAGGCAGGCTTTGTTCTGGGTGTCCAAAAGTCCACCGGACTCCCGGTCAAGTTGATTGGTGACGGAGAGTCCATCGATGACCTGCGCGGATTTTCTGCCCCGAGCTTTGCCAAGGCGCTCGTCGACTAACCCCCGAGGTACTGGGTGGTCTTCTCCCGGTAGTGCTCCGCGTTTCGACGGATTGCCTCGACGTCTTCGTCGCCTAGTTCTCGAATAACTTTCGCGGGGACTCCGGCGACCAGACTTCGTGGCGGAATGGTGGTGCCCTCCAACACGACCGCACCCGCCGCAACCAGGGATTCGCTGCCGATTGTCGCCCCGTTCATAATCGTCGCCGACATGCCAATCAGACAGTCATTTTCGATCTGACAGCCGTGGATGGTGGCGTTGTGGCCGATGCTGACGCCAGCTCCGATTGTGGCCGGAAATCCAGGGTCAGCGTGGACGACAACACCGTCCTGCACGTTCGAGCCCTCGCCCACCACAATCTCTTCGGTGTCACCTCGTAACACCGCGCCAAAGAGCACACAGGCTCCGGCTTTCACCACGACTCGTCCAATGAGGTCGGCGCTTGGTGCCACGTAGGCACCTTCCGCCACATCGGGTTCGTGTCCGTCGAAGGAGTGATGCATGTCTCTCAGCCTAGGACTGTCGAAAAAGTGCCCTGGCTGCTTCGCTAGGGTAGGGCCACCATGGCCTTTGGTTCTCTGTCTGATCGGCTTACCGACACATTCCGCTCTCTTCGAGCAAAAGGAAAGCTTCAGCCTGCCGATATTGACAAAACAGTCCGGGAAATCCGCCGCGCACTGTTGGAATCGGACGTCTCCCTCGACGTGGTGAAGTCTTTCACCGCCGCGGTGCGAGAAAAGGCACTGGGCGATGAGGTCAATAAAGCCCTGAACCCTGCCCAACAGGTCGTCCAGATTGTGATGGAGGAGCTGGAGGCCATTCTTGGTGGCACTGGCCGCAGGCTGGAATTTGCCAAAAAGCCCCCCACCGTCATCATGCTCGCGGGTCTCCAGGGTGCGGGTAAGACGACGCTCGCCGCCAAGCTCGCCAAGTTCCTCAAAGACGACGGGCACACCCCGGTGTTGGTGGCCTGTGACCTGCAGCGACCAGGAGCGGTCGACCAGTTGCAGATTGTTGGTGAGCAAGCGGGCGTTCCTGTCTTTGCTCCAGAGCCCGGAAGCGGTGTGGGCGATCCGGTGAAGGTCGCGAAAGACTCCATCGGCTTTGCCACCGACAAACTTCACGACATCGTCATTGTCGACACGGCCGGTCGCACCGGTGTCGACGAAGAAATGATGGCCCAGGCCCGGGCCATCAGGAAAGCCGTCGACCCGGATGAAGTGTTGTTTGTGGTCGACGCGATGATTGGTCAAGACGCCGTTCACACCGCCAAAGCGTTCCAAGACGGCGTCGACTTCACCGGTGTGGTGCTCACCAAACTGGACGGTGACCAAAAAGGTGGTGCCGCGCTCAGCGTCAAGGGAGTGACCGACCGGGACATTCTGTTCGCCTCCACCGGCGAAAAACTCGACGAATTCGAGGTCTTCCACCCCGACCGGATGGCCAGGCGCATCCTGGATCTGGGCGATGTGATGACGTTGATCGAACAGGCCCAGAAGGCCTTCGATGAGGAAACACAGGCGGAGCTCGAGCAGAAGTTTCTCTCGGAGCAGTTCACCTTGGATGACTTTCTCGACCAGCTCCAGCAGGTGAAGAAAATGGGTTCTCTGCAGTCGATGCTGGGGATGTTGCCGGGGGCGCGGGGGATGAAAGATCAACTCGACCAGGTCGATGAGAAAGATATTTCCCGCACTGAGGCGATTATTCGGTCGATGACTCCTGCCGAGCGGCAACAACCACGGCTCTTGAACGCCTCACGCCGCAAGCGGATCGCCCAAGGCTCTGGTGTGACGGTGACTGATGTGAATCAGTTGATGGCCAGGTTCGATCAGGCCCAGAAGATGATGAAAACCGTCGCCAAAGGCGGTGTCCCACAGATGCCAGGCATGGGCCCCATTCCGGGCGGCGCCGGCTCAGGCAAGTCCAAGCGGAAGCAAAAAGGCAAGAAACCAAAAGCCCGTTCGGGTAACCCGGCTAAGCGGGCCCAAGAGCTCTCCGGCGTGGAAAAACCACAGGCGCCAGGCTCCAGTTTCGGGCTCGGAGCCTCATCTGAGAGCTAACGGTGCCACAGGCCCCTATCTTCTGACACAATAGGACGCTGGTACGCACCGCGACCCGACCCTCTATCTGGTCACAGTGCCCCACCACCGCTTTCTCGCAGGGAAGTCCCCCACCTCCCGCGAGCCTGGCACCAAGACTCATCACGACTGGAGAAACGTGGCTGTCAAAATCCGTTTGAAGCGCATGGGAAAAATCCACGCGCCGTTTTACCGCATTGTTATTGCCGACTCACGCAAGAAGCGTGACGGACGCGTCATCGAAGAAATCGGAAAGTATCACCCGACCGAGAACCCGTCGCTCATCGACGTGAACTCGGAGCGCGCCCAGTACTGGCTGAGCGTCGGCGCCCAGCCCACCGAGCAGGTCATGGCCATCTTGAAACTCACCGGTGACTGGGGAACCTTCAAGGGCGAGAAGGGTGCGAAGAACACTGTTCAGCAGCCCGAACCAAAGCCCGAGTTCAGCCCCGACACCAAGAAGAAGTCTGTTCTGAAGCCAAAGGCGAAGAAGGAAGAAAAGCCTGCTGAGCCGGCGGCGGAAGAAGCCGCTGCTCCTGCTGAGGAAGCGCCCGCAGCTGACGCTGCTCCGGCAGAAACTCCTGCCGAGGACGCTGCCCCTGCAGCCGAGGAAACCCCCGCCGAGGAGACTCCTGCTGCCGAGGAGGCGCCGGCCGAAGAGGCACCGGCCGAAGAAGCCCCCGCTGAGGAGCCAGCCGCCGAAGAGCCCGCTGCCGAGGAAGCCCCTGCTGAGGAAGCTCCGGCTGAGGAGCCGGCTGCTGAGGCACCTGCGGAGGATGCTCCCGCTGAGGAGGCACCTGCCGAGGAGAAAGACAAGTAACGATGTTGGACCGCGCACTTGGACACCTCGTCGGGGAAATTGTCGAACACCCCGACGATGTCCAAGTCGTCTCCAGCGAGAACCAGCGCGGAGAGCTTCTCGAGGTCACTGTCCACCAGGACGACCTGGGGCGTGTGATTGGTCGTGGCGGCCGGACCGCAAAAGCACTTCGTAGTGTGATCGGAGCACTCGCCGGGGGCCGACGAGTCCGCGTCGATATCGTCGACCAGGACGCCTAATGTCCAGTCGGAAGGGTGGCCTTCCGGCTCCGAAGCCCCAGCGCGTCGAGCTCAGGGTCGCACGCCTCGTAAAAGCCCACGGTTTAAAGGGCGGTCTCAAGCTCGAGCTCTACACCGACTCTCCAGAGCTTCGGTTTCAACCGGGCGCGCAGTTGAGTATGCAGGTCCCGACGGACTCGCCATGGTTTGGCCAGCAGCTGACCGTTCGAGAGCTGAAGTTTTTCAACGCGCAACCGGTGGCGTTCTTTGAGGGTGTTGACGACCGGACACAGGCAGAGTCGCTCGTGAAGGCGATTTTGTGGGTCGAGGACGATTCTGATTCAGCGCCCGCCGAAGACAACGCCTGGTTTGACCACCAACTCGTGGGTCTTCAGGTGCGCCGCGGTGGCGAACAAGTTGGAACCCTCGTTCGAGTTGATCATCTCCCGGCCCAAGACTTGCTCGCCGTGGAGACGCCGCAGGGGGAAGTGCTTCTTCCTTTTGTGACGGCGTTCGTCCCGGAGGTCAACACAGAAGACGGATACATCGCGATTACCCCTCCAGGGGGCCTCTTCGAGGAGGTTGATGCCGATGGCACCCCGGATTGATATCGTCACGATTTTTCCCGACTACTTCCAGCCCCTCGAGCTGTCTCTGATTGGGAAAGCCCAAGCTGATGGGGTAGTCGAGATCGCCGTGCACGATTTGCGCCAGTTCACTGATGATGTGCACCGCACGGTCGACGACACCCCCTATGGCGGGGGAGCGGGAATGGTGATGAGCCCTGAGCCGTGGGGTAGAGCACTGGATTCGGTGCTGGGCGAGGACAGTGTGCTGGTGGTCCCCACCCCTGCCGGCGAGGTATTCCGGCAATCAGTGGCGCGAGAATTTGTTGAGACACCTCATCTGGTCTTTGCCTGCGGCCGTTACGAAGGAATCGACCACCGCGTAGTCGAGTACTACCGCGACCGGGTGAGTGTGCGGGAAATGAGCATCGGTGACTATGTGCTGGGAGGTGGCGAGGTCGCCACGCTCGTGATGCTCGAAGCGGTCATCCGCTTAGTGCCAGGGGTAGTTGGCAACCCCGAGTCATTGGTCGAAGAAAGCCACGAACTTCCGGGGGTCGAATACCCCAACTACACCAAACCGGCCAGTTGGCGGGGGCTTGATGTCCCGGAGGTATTGCTCAGTGGCCACCACGACAAGATCCGACAGTGGCGGGAAGACCAGTCCGCAGAGAGAACGAAGAAGAACCGTCCGGATCTGCTCGATTAGTTCGGTCGTGCAGTCAGCACCAATGCGTCGCCGTCGGTAATCGCAATCGTGTGCTCCGTGTGAGCAGCGGGTGATCCATCGGCGCTTCGGAGGGTCCAACCGTCCGGGTCAACAACTAACTGATCGGTTCCCAGCATGAACCAGGGCTCAATGGCAAAGACCATTCCAGGCGCCAGTTTCAAGCCGGTCCCTGGTTCTCCGTCGTTTGGAATCGAGGGTTCCTCGTGCATGGTTCGACCGACGCCGTGGCCGCCAAATTCGGTATTGATCGGGTAGCCATAGGCCCGTCCTACCTCACCGATGGCGTGTTGGATGTCCCCGAGTCGTGATCCGGGCCGCGCAGCCTGAATGCCCTGGTCCAACGCTTCTTCGGTCGCCGCAATCAACTTCTCAAGCTCCGCGGTTGACTGCCCCACAACGACACTTCTGGCGGCATCGGAGACCCAGCCGTCGATTTCGACGGCGAAATCCACCGACAACAGATCGCCCGATTGGAGGGTGTAATCGTGTGGGAGACCGTGGAGTGCGGCGTCTCCCACTGACGTGCAGAGCACTTTGCCAAACGGGGAAGCGCCGAAGCTTGGGTGGTAGTCGATGTAGCAACTGGTGGCACCCCGCTCACGAATGCGCTGGTGCGCATGTTCATCGAGTTCGAGCAGGTTGACCCCGGGAGCTGCCATCGAGACGAGCTCTTCCAAGACGCCGGCGACGAAGCGACCGGCTGGGCGAATTTGGTCGACCTGGGACTTGGAGAGACGGGGTGGCTTTCTCCGCATTAGTTCAGCGGAATCGAGGCACGCAGGTAGTCGCCGATGACAGAGCGAGCCTCCTCGATGATTTTCTTGTCGCCCCGGGTCGAGTGCCGGAAGGCTTCTGTCATAAGAGCCATGCCCATTGCGGTGGCGACCCGAAGATGAAAAAGCATGTCTTTCGTGACGGGCACAGAATGGGTTTCGCTCACAATGCCCGCGAAATAGCGCGCGATGAATTCCACGTTTGATTCGTCACCGGTCAAGAATTTTTCGGTCAGGCGGTCACCGAAGCCGAGCACACGAAAGCTTGGCTCCTTCCGGCACAGCTCGACATACGAATCAAGCGTTAAATCCCAAGACGACCACGGCTCATCGGGGCTGAGGTCGCTGCCTTCGCGGACTTTTTCCATGTAGAGATCGAGGTTGCGCTTGGCCAGAGTCCGCAGGAGCGCGTCGATATTGAGAAAGTAGCGATAGAGCACCCCCACCGATGAGCCGCTTCGATACGCCACCGACGTCGAAGTGACGGCGTCAATACCGTCTTCGTCGATAATCGCCGCGGCAGCGTCCAGAAGGGCTTTAACCCGCTGATTGCTCCGCTGCTGGACGGGCAACGAACGGACGTCCGCAGAGGCGTCGGTGTGAAGTGTCATATCTCAGTTAAGTGTGTCTCACGAGTGGACCATGGGTCGCTAAATTCGCCTCAGGCTAACAGGTGTGGCACAATTGAGCGCTGGTGACCGGGCTTCTGCCACGGGGGAGATAGACCGGACAACACACCATCATCATCCGAGGATGTGGGAAACCACTCCGCTTCCGAGCAGCCCGTGGTGCTCTAAGAAAGGCCAACATGCAAACGCTCGACGTCGTCGACGCTCAGTCGCTAAAAACCGACCTTCCCGATATTCGTCCGGGAGACACGGTCAAAGTCCACGTGAACATCATCGAGGGCAACCGCTCTCGTGTGCAGGTATTCCAGGGACTCGTGTTGGCTCGCACCGGTCACGGTGTGAAAGAGGCCATTACTGTTCGCAAAGTGAGCTTCCAGGTGGGTGTGGAGCGGACGTTCCCGTTGCACTCGCCGGTGATCGACAAAATCGAGGTCGTCTCCCGCGGTGATGTCCGCCGGGCAAAGCTCTACTACGTGCGCAACCTCAAGGGCAAGAAGGGCCGTATTCGCGAAAAGCGCGAGTCCTAAACCTAGAACGACCGACCAGATGACGTCACCAACCCTCCGGGTCGGCTGATGTCTTCCCCGCGTCCTAGCCTGCTCTCACGCATTGGCCGGTACCTGTTTGTCATCATCCGGGACCTGCTGGTCATTGTGCTGGCTGCCCTGGTGGTTTCTTTCCTCATCAAGTCGTTTCTGATTCGCTCGTTTTCGATTCCGACGTCGTCGATGGAAGACACCCTGCAAATTGACGACCGCGTGATTGTGTCGCAACTCACCCCAGGACCTTTTGACTTAGAACGCGGCGATGTCGTCGTGTTTGTTGATCCGGGAGGCTGGCTGCCGTCGGGGCTTGCCACCGAAGATGATCCACTCACCAGATTGTTTAACTGGGTCGGTCCCAGACTCGGCCTGCCGGACCAGTCCGGCGACCAGCACCTGATTAAGCGAGTGATTGGCCTGCCGGGCGACACCGTGGTCTGCTGCGATGCCCTAGGTGCCTTGAGCGTCAATGGCGTGCCACTCGACGAGCCCTATGTGGTGCTTCCGGATGGACAAACAGACGTCAGTGGCACCTCCTTTTCGGTGGTTGTCCCAGATAACTCGCTCTGGGTGATGGGGGATAACCGCTATAACTCCGCCGATTCCAGGGCTAACCTCTCCAAGCCCGGGGGCGGATTCGTGCCGGTGGGCAACGTGGTGGGTAAAGCGTGGGTGATTAGTTGGCCGGCTGAGCGCTGGGAAGTGCTGTCTAATTTCCCGACCGTCTTCCAGGGAATTCCGGACTCGCCACCCTCCTCATGACCAGACCCACCCTGGACACCGAGCTTCGGCTGCTTGAGCAAGGCGCGACATGGGTGATTGCTGTTGATGAAGTGGGGCGTGGTGCACTAGCCGGTCCTGTCTGGGTGAGTGCAGGCGCCTGGTCAGCGGAAGCCTCCAGCGCCCCTGACGGACTCCGGGATTCCAAACTGGTCGCCGAATCAAAGCGCCCCGCCCTGGCGGAGGCAGGTGCTGCCTGGCTCCACGCCACTGCTTCTGGCTACCAAGCACCTGACTTCATTGACCAGCACGGGATTATTCCTGCACTGGCCACCGCCGGAGCCACTGCGGTGAGGCAAGTGTGGGAAGAAGTTGGTTCACCCGATCACACTGTGGTGTTACTCGACGGCGTCCACGACTGGCTAAGTCCAGAGCTCGGTGGTCTCCTGCCTGTCGTGACACAGAAAAAAGCAGACCGGGATTGTCTCTCCGTTGCCGCAGTCTCGCTCGTGGCGAAGGTATCGAGAGACCAGGTCATGATTGAGGCCGATGGCGACTATCCCCACTACGGTTTTGCCGGCAATAAGGGCTATTCCAGCCCACAACACCAACAGGCTCTTCGTGAGCACGGACCGTGTGTTCTCCATCGGATGACCTGGATTCCTGCCCCTGAACTGCCTCTTCACGAGGACTAGACTTTCTCCGCGATGGACGAAGAATTTGACGACTTTGACCGGGAGGCCGAGCTCGCGCTCTATCGCGAGTATCGGGATGTGGTCAATCAGTTTCAGTTTGTTGTCGAAACAGAACGCCGCTTTTACCTCGCCAATGACGTCACGCAGACGGTGCAGGAGCGAGGCGGGGATTTCTATTTCGAACTCACCTTGAACGACGTCTGGGTCTGGGATATCTACCGATCCGATCGATTTGTGAAGTCTGTCCGAGTACTGACGTTCAAAGACGTCAATGTCGAGGAGCTTGGTAGCAAGGAACTGAAGCTACCGACTGACCTCGCCCTCGAGGAGTAGTCCACTCCCTTCCGCTTTACCGGGGCCATTCACACGCGACACGGGAAGTCGTTTAGGCAGGCTCAGGCCCCACACACTGCACTCCGTGCTGAGCGACCTTCTCGCCCGTGTGTGGCTATCTCTTTGGGTGGACCCAGGAGACAAGGCAGTGGGCAGCGCCGTTCACACCGTGGGAGCACCCCAGTTAGTGAAGCGGCTTAGCGAGAGTAGACAACCACTTCGGGGGGAGCTGTTTCGGAGTATCGCTCCTCCGCCGGAGAGTCTTCGCGACGATCCGGACTGTGTTGCACGCAAGGCGCTGGCTCGCGCGCACGCTGCCGGCA
>CAJXYC010000017.1 GCA_913063365.1 uncultured Cellulomonadaceae bacterium | reverse complement strand
GACACTCTTTTCGCTCCCATCGGCTTCACGTTCTCCATCTGGGGTGTGATTTACCTGCTTCTTGGTGTGTACACGGTGTTCCAGTTGGTGGCAGATAACTCGGTTGTCCGCACCATTACCCCATGGTTTATCGCGAGCAATGTACTGAACGGAACGTGGATTATCGCCTGGCACTACGACGTGATTTGGGGCTCGCTCCTCATCATCATCGCCCTTCTCGTCACCCTCATTGTGATCAACAAGTCGACCACGGAGAAGAGGGTGGATTGGGGCAACACTGTCGCTGTTCGACTGCCGTTCGCTGTGTATTTTGGCTGGGTCACAGTCGCCACCGTGGCCAACGCCTCGGCTTTTTTCGTAAGCCTTGGCTGGCGCGGAGGGGTGGTCCTCTCGGAGACAGCGTGGACAATCACCATCCTGCTGGTGGCTACTGCAATTGGAATTGCTGTCACCCTGGTGAATTCATCCATGGCCTACGGATTGGTGTTCGTCTGGGCGTTCTGGGGAATACTTTCCCGGCACCTGTCACCAGAAGAGTGGAATAGCGCCTATCCGGCCGTGATCCTTACCCTGCAAGTTCTCTTGCCGCTTCTGGCCGTGGTCAGTATCGCGGCGGGGGTCATCTGGGTCCGGAAGCAAAAGGAAGAACTGCCCACCGCCGCAGTCTGGGGTAAATCTCGGAGTGGAGCCTAGGGGAATCGAACCCCTGACCTCCTGCTTGCAAAGCAGGCGCTCTACCAATTGAGCTAAGGCCCCGTAGTGAGGGGTGGGGCTACCAGGACTTGAACCTGGGACCTCTTCGTTATCAGCGAAGCGCTCTAACCGCCTGAGCTATAGCCCCGAACCGGGTACGAGCGTACCGCACGGATGACGGGAGATTAAAACCGTGTGGCTAGTTGGAACGGAAACCAAGAAGGTAACCACCAGTGAGCCTGGCGATTGCGTTATAGATCAGTGCACCGAGAGAGCCCAAGACCGTAATCGACACCAAGTTGATGACGGCACTCACCAGAGAAAGCGCAAAGACCTGGCCGAATTCGAGGAGGGCCAGAATTCCACCCGCTCCCTCACCGAGGATGTCGGTAATAACTCCTTGAAGGGCGCCAAGGATTCCCGTCGCATTCAAAATTCCCCACACCGCAAGGTTCAACACGAGCCCCGCGAGCGCAATGACCAGGGCAACGAGAGCCGATACCTTCACCGCTGACCACAGGTCTATGTAGACGAGCTTTAGTCTGACCTGCTTGACCGGAGCAGGAGCGGGCTTCGACTGGCGCATTTTTCGCGCCGGTGCATCGCTCATTCAGGGGCCTCTTCTGCCGGTACCTCTTCCGGTGCCTCGAGCGTACTACCCTCGACTTTCTCCTCGATGACCTGTTCGCTGCTCCTTGCCACCGCCAAGACGCGGTCCTCGTCGTCGAAACGGCAGAACACCACTCCCATGGTGTCCCGACCTTTGGGTGGCACTTCGGAGACGGAGCTTCTGACCACTTTTCCGCTCTCCAGGACGACAAGGACCTCGTCGTCTTCCCCGACAATCAGCCCACCGGCGAGGTGGCCTCTCGCATCACTCAGTTTCGCGACCTTGATTCCCATTCCACCGCGGCCCTGGCGACGGTATTCCCCAATGGCAGTCCGCTTGGCAAAACCACCTTCGGTCACGACGAAGACATACCAGTCGTCATTGACCACATCGGCCGTGAGAAGTTCGTCCTCACCCTTGAAATGCATTCCAATCACACCGGCAGTCGCACGACCCATCGGACGCAAAGCCTCATCGGTCGCGGTAAATCTGAGTGACTGGCCGCCACGGGAAATGAGAAGGATGTCTTCTCCAGCGTTCACAAGCAAGGCCCTGACAACTTCATCGCCCTCTTTGAGGTTGATCGCGATGACGCCACCCTGCCGCGGGGTGTCATAGGCAGACAGGGCAGTCTTTTTCACCATGCCCTGCTTGGTCGCCAGCACAAGATATTCCGCCACGTCATAGTCCGGAATATCCAGAACCTGAGCAACCTGTTCATCGGGTTGCAGTGCAAGGACGTTTGCCACGTGCTGGCCTTTGGCGTCCCTCCCTGCCTCAGCGATTTCGTAGGCCTTGGCGCGATACACCCGCCCGAGATTGGTGAAGAACAATAACCATCGATGGGTGCTGGTCACGAAGAAGTGCTCAACCACGTCGTCTGAGCGCAGGCTTGCTCCCCTAATTCCTCTGCCTCCGCGGTGTTGACGGCGATAGGAATCGGCACGGGTCCTCTTGATGTAGCCGCCCCTGGTGAGGGTCACCACCATGGGCTCGTCTGGAATCAAGTCCTCGTGACGCATCTCTGAATCGAATCCAGGGAGGATTTCGGTGCGGCGATCGTCTCCGAAGCGCTCCACAATGTCGCCAAGCTCCGTCACGATGATTTCGCGCTGCTTGGCAGGACTATCCAGGATTGCCTTAAATTCGGCAATCTGCTTCTGCAGCTCTTCGGCCTGGTCGAGAATTTTTTGGCGCTCGAGAGCAGCCAGGCGGCGCAACTGCAGGTTCAAAATCGCGGTGGCCTGCTCCTCGTCGATGCTAAGAAGCGAGATCAGTCCTTCCTTCGCATCCTCCACCGTCGGCGATTTTCTGATCAAGTCAATAACGGCGTCGAGGGCGTCGAGGGCCAGAAGGTAGCCCTTCAAAATGTGCCAATCAGCCTCCGCTTTGGCCAGACGGAACTGTGTCCGGCGAACGATGACGTCGATCTGGTGGTCTGACCAGTAACGAATGAACTGGTGAATCTGCAGAGTCTTTGGCACACCATCGACAATCGCCAGCATGTTCGCCCCGAAACTCTCTTGGAGCTGGGTGTGCTTGTAGAGATTGTTCAGAACAACCTGGGCGACCGCGTCGCGCTTCAACACGATGACGAGGCGCTGGCCGGTCCGGCCTGACGTCTCGTCTCGAATATCGGCAATTCCGGCGATCTTTCCCTCTTTCACAAGCTCGGCAATCTTCATCGCCAAGTTGTCGGGGTTCACTTGGTAGGGAAGCTCCGTCACGATCAGGGCAGTGCGACCGCCCTGCTCTTCCACGTCCACCACAGCCCGCATCGTGATGGAGCCTCTCCCGGTGCGGTAGGCGTCGGTAATTCCGCGGGTACCAAGGATCTGGGCACCGGTCGGGAAATCAGGGCCCTTAATTCGCTCCATACACGCTTCGAGGAGCTCCTCATCACTGGCATCCGGGTTGGTTAAGTGCCAGGTGGCAGCCTCTGAAATCTCTCGGAGGTTATGCGGGGGAATATTGGTCGCCATTCCGACCGCAATTCCCACCGATCCGTTGGCCAGAAGATTGGGAAAGCGACTCGGCAGAATCGCCGGCTCTTCGGTTCGACCGTCATAGTTGTCCTGGAAATCAACGGTGTCCTCATCGATATCCCGCACCATCTCCATCGCCAGTGGCGCCATTCGGGTCTCGGTATATCGAGGAGCGGCTGCTCCGTCATTTCCTGGCGAACCAAAGTTTCCTTGCCCAGCCGCCAGGGGATAGCGCATGGACCACGGTTGGACGAGTCGAACCAAGGCGTCATAAATGGCGGAGTCGCCGTGAGGGTGGTACTTACCCATAACGTCACCGACAACGCGTGAACACTTAGAAAAGGCCTTATCGGGGCGGTAACCACCATCGAACATCGCGTACAGCACACGGCGGTGGACGGGCTTTAGACCATCTCGGACATCTGGCAGCGCCCGGCCTACAATCACGCTCATCGCATAGTCCAGGTAGGACCGCTGCATCTCTAGCTGCAGGTCGACCTGATTGATCCGCTCAGCTGGGGTCTCAGTTGTGCTCTCTGCCATGTGTCTCCCTCCGTCGTCGGAGTGTTAAATGTCGAGGAATCGAACGTCTTTTGCGTTTTGTTGGATGAAGGCGCGTCGGGACTCGACGTCGTCACCCATCAGGGTGGTGAAAATGGTGTCGGCAATCGCCGCGTCGTCCAGGGTGACCTGAAGCAGGGTTCTGGTTTCGGGATTCATCGTGGTCTCCCACAGCTCTTGGTGGTTCATTTCCCCGAGACCCTTGTAGCGCTGGATTGAGTTGTCCTTAGGGAGCTTCTTCCCCTGTTTGTCGCCTTCTTTAATGAGCGCGTCTCGTTCTCTGTCGCTAAAGACGAACTCATGCTCCGCGTTCGACCACTTGATTCGATACAGGGGAGGTTGTGCGAGATACACATAACCCCGCTCAATCAGCGGTTTCATGTAGCGGAACAGCAGGGTCAACAGCAACGTTGTGATGTGCTGGCCATCGACATCAGCGTCGGCCATCAAGACAATCTTGTGATAGCGGGCTTTCTCAATATCGAAGT
This sequence comes from uncultured Cellulomonadaceae bacterium, assembly GCA_913063365.1. GTDB lineage: Bacteria > Actinomycetota > Actinomycetes > Actinomycetales > Microbacteriaceae > Pontimonas. The sequence continues at coordinate 15,906 of CAJXYC010000017.1, read as the reverse complement.
CCTCGCCAATTCCCGCGCCAAAAGCGGTAATCATTCCTTGAACTTCGGTGTTCGCAAGCGCCCGATCGAGCCTTGCTTTCTCGACATTCAAGATTTTTCCGCGAATCGGCAGGATGGCCTGGGTCTCTGGATCGCGACCTTGGACCGCGCTTCCGCCGGCCGAGTCACCCTCCACAATGAAGATCTCGCTAATTGCGGGGTCTTTGCTCTGGCAATCCTTCAGTTTTCCTGGCATGCCCCCTGACTCGAGCAGGCCTTTTCGCCTCGTCTGTTCCCGAGCTTTTCTCGCCGCAATACGGGCTTGTGCGGCGCCGATGGCCTTGCGAACAACGTCTTTTGCGAGAGAGGGATTGCGCTCAAACCAATCACCGAGCGCGTCTGAGGTGACTTTTTGCACAAACGACTTCGCTTCGGTGTTCCCGAGCTTGGTCTTGGTCTGGCCCTCAAACTGTGGCTCACCGAGTTTGATGGAGACAACGGCAGTGAGACCTTCGCGCACGTCCTCTCCCGTGAGGTTCTCGTCTTTTTCTTTCAAAAGATTGGTCGAGCGGGCATAACGGTTGATCAATGACGTCAACGACGCACGAAAACCTTCTTCATGGGTTCCACCTTCATGGGTGTTGATCGTGTTGGCGTAGGTGTGGACGCTCTCGGCAAAGCCGGTCGTCCACTGCATGGCCACCTCGAGAGCGATCGTGGCGTCGGTGTCCTCGTGTTCAAACGAAATAATTTCGGGGTGAATCGCCTCGAGCTTCTTTGAGCTGTTGAGGTGGTCAACATAATCAACCAGCCCGTTGTCGTAACGGAAGGTCTCTGAGCGTTGTTTCTCCCCGGGCCGATTATCTGACAGGGAAATATTCAGGCCCTTATTCAAAAAGGCCATCTGTTGAAATCTGGTGCGCAGAGTTTCGTAATCAAACTCGACGGTCTCGAACACATCTGCGCTCGGCCAGAAACTAATCGTGGTTCCGGTCTCCTCAGTCGCTTTGCCTTTGGCGAGTGGCGCATCTGGCTCGCCTCGTTTATAGCTCTGGGACCAGATTGAGCCCTGACGCCTGACTTCTACTTCCAAGCGCTCAGAAAGAGCATTCACCACACTGGAGCCCACGCCGTGGAGTCCTCCAGAGACGGCGTACCCGCCACCACCGAACTTTCCGCCGGCGTGCAGCGTGGTCAACACCACTTCAACGGTGGAGCGTTTTTCCACCGGGTGCTCGTCGACAGGAATCCCACGACCGTCGTCAGTGACCTTGACTCCGCCGTCTTTCATAATTTCGACGGTGATGGCGCTGCAGTGTCCTGCAAGAGCCTCATCGACCGAGTTGTCGACTACTTCATAGACCAAATGGTGGAGGCCCCTGGGGCCCGTCGACCCGATGTACATGCCGGGTCGTTTTCGGACGGCTTCGAGGCCTTCAAGAACTTGAATATCGCTTGCGCCGTAGGAGTTTTCTGGTGAGGTCTTCTTCGACGCCTGAGCCATATTTAAGTTGTCTCCTACAGTCAAGGTTTCCCACATTGAGCGAGCCGGAAGGCCCGTCGTCGGGTACTCCCCATTCTATTGGTTTGGACCGACAAATCCGGGAGGTCAGGAGGGTCTTGTGGCGAGAAAAATACTGCTAACCGTAGGTATCGCGAGGTCCTCGACCGGGCACCGATCGACCACCTTTGCCCCAGCTTGGGGTGCTCGGCCCGGAGACCGTGAGGGAATCGATTTTTGCCTCTGGAATGTGCTCGGCAATACGACTCAAGAGCTCGTGTCTCATCAGTCGTAACTGGGTCGCCCAGGCCGAAGAATCACACTGCACATGGAGGGTCCCATCGGCCACAGAAAGCACTGTGGAGTGATCCGCAATGTTTTCTCCGACAAGCTCGCGCCATTCGATGGCCACGTTGGCCTCGGCCATGGGGGCGGTCCACCCCATTTCACTTGTCAATGTGTCCATCGCGCCAGCGACCTTCAGTGGGTCTCTCCCCGGGCGAAAGGGCTCGTCTTCGTCACGAATTTTTCGGCCACGAGGACGTTTATCTCCAAACACTTCCCTCAACCGGCGATACACCGCTGAGGGTTCGCCGGATTCTCTGGCCAAACCTTTAAACCCCGGCATCGGTCACTCGACCCTCAGCTACATACCGTTTGTATTGATCGAATCCGTCCGGAATATCGGAAGGTACTGCTGCTGTGACGAGGACTTGCTCGTAATCCTCGACAAGGGTTCTCAACGTTTGGCGCCTTCCCCGGTCTAATTCGGCAAAGACATCGTCGAGGATCATGACAGGGTCTCCTGTTGCAGTGTCTTGGCGATACAACTGAGCTTGAGCCATACGAAGACTGAGCGCAAGGGACCACGCTTCCCCTTGACTGGAGTGGGTCCGTGCCGGCAGTTCGTTTAGCTCAACGATTAGATCCTCTCGGTGAGGACCAATAAGGGTCATTCCGCGCTCCCACTCCTCTTTTTGCCCTGTAGCCAAACTTTCTCGGTACCACTCGGTGAGATCCGAATCACCTGCCTCATCAGAAGACTCCAAGCCCATGGTTATTTCTTGGCCCGAAGCCAGGGTGGCGTAGGCGCTCTGAACCAAGGGTTGTAGTTGATCAATCAGCGCGTTTCTCCGCGTCGTGACATCAGCGGCCAAGCTCACAAAGGAATCATTAAACCCATCTAACGTGCGCTGCAGCGCCTCGGTGGGCCTGCCTCGGTTTGTCTTCAGCAGTGCATTGCGTTGCTTCACCACCCGCTCGTACTCGGCAAGGCTTGCTCTCGCCGCTGGACGAATGATCTCAAGCGTTGTATCGAGATAACGCCGTCTTACCGCAGGCTCACCCCGCACGAGAGCGAGATCCTCGGGGGTAAACAACACGACTTTCAACCAGCCCGCCAGATCACCTAGTGACGCCGTATTGTTATTGACTTTTGCTCTGTTGGCGCCACTTGAGCGAATTTGGCAGGCCAACTGCGCAGATTGTGAACCGTTTTTGACGGTCGCAAAAACAGTCGCTTCTTCTGAACCTGATTGAACTAATGCTTTGTCTTGTGACACCCGGTGCGACGACAAATAGGCGAGATAGCCGAGGCTCTCGACCAGGTTGGTCTTGCCCTGTCCATTGTCGCCAATGAACACGGTGATACCAGGCGCTAAATCAAGTGCTGTGTCAGTGTGGTTTCGAAAATGGCTCAGCCGAAGATGTGAAACCCACACTGTTTAGCGCATAAGCAGATTTGGCTGCAGTAGGTATCGGTACGACGGTTGGTCGTCAGAATCCTTTGACGTTTGGGCGGTAATCAAGACGGGGCCGGGTTTGTTGGGGTTATCGGTCGGGGTAAAGCCGATGCGGGCAAATTCCGAACCTGTCTGGCTGAGACCGTCAATAAAGAACTGTGGTTTCAGCGACACCACACACTCGTCGCCAACAAGGTGCCCGTCAGTGGTCTCGGAGGCTTGAGCCTGTTCTGAACCAAGAGCTTCCAACAACACTCCATCGGCGCTAAAGCTGTAGCGAAGGGGGGCTTCACGTTCAATCACCAGGCTGACACGACGGGTCGCCTCGATCAGCTCCTGGGTGTTCACCACGGCATAGTTCGTGATCGCGTCGGGGAAAAGACGTTGAACGGGTGGGAAAGACCCCTTAATCAGGAGTGAGGTCACCGTTTTATCTTGCGCGCTAAAGGCCACGAGCTCCCGCTCGCCTCCAGTCATGATGGTGATGGCGACGGAATCTGCTGCACTGAACGTTTTTCCGACCTCCGCCAGTGTCCGAGACGGCACCAGAGCCTGAACATCCTCCATGCTGTCGGCCTTCGACCACGACACATTTCGCACCGCCACTCGGTATCGATCGGTCGCCATCATGGCCAAGTGCTCGCCCGTGATTTGCAGGAGCACACCCGTGATGACGGGCGTGACGTCATCTCTCGAGGCCGCTGGGGTGACCTGAGCAACGGCGTGGGCGAATTCTTCACCGCTGATGTGTCCTGTGGGGCCTTGGACTTCGGGAAGCTGCGGGTATTCCTCCAGCGGCATCGTCAGGAGAGAGAATTTGGCGGTCCCGCAAGTGACCTTCATGGATGAGCCATCGAGTTCAAGGGTCACGTCTTGCTGGGGAAGACGCTGCGCAATTTCGGAAAGAAGACGACCTGACACCAATACTTGGCCACCAGTGTCAACGTCGGCCTTTACCTCTGTTCGTGCGGAGACTTCGTAGTCGAAGGAAGAGAGAGAAAGCGAATTGTCGCCGGCTTCGAGGAGCACGCCACTGAGGATCGGTAACGTCGTGCGCTGCGGGAGGAGTTTGACCGCAAAACTCACTGCTTCTGCAAATACATCGCGATGAACCGTGAGCTTCACCGAGTACCCCTTTCGTTAGCGTCTACCGATTCTGGCACATCTAGGGTCTAATCCCCCACGAAAGGTTGGCTGGGGTGATATCTGAAATAAGTAGGTAATAGTAATAACTCTTGTGGATAACGTGGATAACTGCTCGTGACCGGCGAAACCTGTCGAAAACTACATTCGTGTGAGTTGTGAAAAACCCGTGGATGACCGTATTTGTGGGCATCTATCGGATTCAACAGATTTAGCGTTTTCTCCACAAGAAAAGCCGGTTTGCGCAACTTATCCACAGTTATCCACAGAGGGATGACAAAAACTAGTAGACCCGCTGCTGTTTGATTCGGCCAGTAAGTTCCGTGACCTGGTTGTACACGCTTCTGCGCTCTTTCATGAGGTCAGAAATCTTCTTATTCGCGTACATCACAGTTGTGTGGTCTCGATTGCCAAATAACTGGCCGATTTTTGGCAAGGACAGGTTCGTGAGCTCTCTGCAGAGATACATCGCGATTTGCCGTGCCATTGCGATGACTTGAGATCGTGAGGATCCATAGAGGTCTTCGACAGTGAGTTCGAAGTACTGGGCGGTTTCCGAAATGATTTCTGTCGGAGCTATGACGTTCGCCTCTTCAGACAACATCAGGTCCTTCATCACTGTCTGAACCAGAGGCATCGTCACTTCAGACTTGTTCAGGTTGGCAAACGCCGTTACTCGAATGAGAGCGCCTTCTAGTTCTCGAATGTTTGTGGAGACTTTGGAGGCCATGAATTCCAGCACCTCATCGTCGATTCGGAGGTTTTCACTGGCGGCCTTCTTGCGAAGAATGGCGATACGAGTTTCCAGATCCGGCGCCTGCACATCAGTAATCAGCCCCCACTCGAACCGGGTTCTCATCCGGTCTTCGAAACCAGTGAGTTGCTTCGGCGGCATATCGCTGGTGACAACAACTTGCTTATTGTGGTCGTGAAGAGTGTTGAAAGTGTGGAAAAAGGCCTCCTGTGTGGAGTCTTTGCCTTGTAAAAACTGGATGTCGTCGATGAGTAGGACATCCACTTCGCGGTACCGGTTTTGGAACTCGTGAGATCGGTTATTGGCAATGGCGTTGATGAAATCGTTCGTGAATTCTTCTGAGCTCACGTAACGGATTCGAATGCCTTTGTAGAGGTTTTGCGTGTAGTGGCCAATGGCGTGAAGCAAGTGTGTTTTCCCCAGTCCACTGCCTCCATAGATGAACAGCGGGTTATAGGCCTTTGCGGGAGCCTCCGCGACGGCTACAGCTGCTGCGTGAGAAAAACGGTTGGAGGGGCCAATAACGAAACTTTCGAAGGTGTACTTGTCATTGAGCCGAGGTTGGGAGCTTGTCGTAATGGGCTGTGTGGAGGACAGATTGTCGGGCTCGCCCTCAAGGTCAGGTAGCGGCGGCGCAGCCGGAGCTTGCTGGGCGGCTGTCTCCAAATCTGGGTTGACAACAATGGCAAAGTTGTCCACAGCATCACTTTCGGCGGCTTCGATGGCTGCGCTCAGCGGAATTCGGACGCGCTGTTCCAGCATGCCTCGAGTGAGCTCGTTCGGGACTTCCAGGTACAGAACTCCTGCCATGATTCCCCGGGGTTCTACTAGGTCAAGAAAACCTCGGAGTTGCGGGGTGATGCGGTTATCTGTGGCCAGATTGGCGAGGATGGAAGTCCACAGAGCGTTGAGTTCTTGATCGTCAGACATCTCTCACCTCCGCTTGTGGATAACAGATAGGTACTCTATTGCCCCAGACAGACGCCAGGCAACGAGAATCTAAATTCGGCCATTCCTGTGGATAACTTTTCCAATGAGGGTTTGACCGTTGTCTACATGACGCCGTATTCTTAGGGCCTGGTGCTCCATCCGCGGGGCCCACCATCAGAATCTCGGAGACTTTGTCATGACCAAGCGCACATTCCAGCCCAACACCCGTCGCCGGGCAAAGGTGCACGGTTTCCGTGCTCGTATGCGTACCCGGGCGGGACGTGCCATTTTGGCTGCGCGCCGGCGCAAGGGGCGCAACGAACTTTCTGCCTAGGCAGGTGAGCTCAAGGTGCTTCCGCGACAGCACCGACTAACTCGCGGCGAGGACTTTCGCCGGGTGATGCGTCGTGGCGTTCGTTCCACGCACGCGTTCGGAGTGGTGTCGGCGGTGCCGGCCGAGCGGTCCCAATTCGGCTTTGTCGTATCCAAGGCGGTAGGCAACGCGGTCGAGAGAAATCGCGCCAAAAGGAAACTCAGAGCTGCGGCGGGAATGGTGTTGGATGACGCAACAGCGGCAGCCGTCGTTGTTCGTGCCTCTCGTGGAGTGTTGGATGCGTCGGTCACTCAGATGGCCGAAGCTTTGGGCGGCGCAATGGGTCTGGCTCACAAGAAGTGAAGACTGTCCTGCTCTGGATTCTTGCTGCGCCCCGAAATGCGGCGCTAGGAATCTTGTGGGTGTACCGGAGAACGATCTCTCCCCTCTATGGGCAGGTATGCGTGTATCACCCAAGTTGCTCGCTCTATGCGTTCCGAGCGATTCAGTATCATGGGGCACTGCGAGGTTCTGGCCTTGCTGCCTGGCGGATTCTGCGATGTAATCCTTTTTCGCGTGGCGGCATCGATGATCCCCCCGAAGGTCTTCGACCTTATTTTCAATTGACGACACAAGGCTTTGTTCGGCCCAGGAAAGAGGATTAGCACGTGGGAGTAATTGACACCATCCTCTGGCCGATTCGCTGGGTCATTGAGGCTCTATTGGTGGGTTTCCACACCTTGTTTGCGAACCTCGGGATTGAGGGCGCCTCAGGTCTCAGTTGGGTGCTGGCCATTACGGCGCTCGTCTTGATTGTGCGAGCGGCTTTGATTCCGGTCTTTGTTCGGCAAATCAAGAGCCAGCGGCGCATGATGGAGATTGCCCCAGACCTGAAAAAGATTCAGGATAAGTACAAAGGCAAGAAAGACCAGTTCTCTCGAGAAGCGCTCTCGCGCGAAACCATGGCGCTTTACTCCAAGGCGGGTACCAACCCCTTTAGTTCCTGCTTGCCTCTTCTTTTGCAGATGCCGATCTTCTTCGGACTGTTCAGAGTGTTGAGCGAGGCGGGCCTGGGTAACGCTGGGGTGTCCTTCATGACAGAGGACCTTGCGGTCCAGTTCGCCACGGCGGAACTCTTTGGGCTTGCCCCGCTGAGCGCAACGATGAGCGCTGCAGTGAGCGGTGAGGCTGTGCTGGCCGAGGGCGGCACGACAGCTGTTGTTCTCATCGCTGGCGTGATGGTCGTGTTGATGTCAGCCTCGCAGTTCATTACTCAGCTCCAGATCATGGCCAAGAACCAGTCGGCCGAAATGATGGAAAGCCCGATGTACCGCCAGCAGAGAATCCTGCTGTATGTCTTGCCGTTGGTTTTCTTGTTCTCGGGAGTGTTCTTCCCACTTGGCGTCATGTTCTACTGGCTGGTCTCCAACTTCTGGACAATGGGTCAACAGTTCCTTGTGATTCGAAACATGCCGACTCCTGGAAGCCAGGCTGCAAAGGCTCGTGACGAGAGAATCGCGAAGAAGCGCGAGCGCCGTGGACTACCCCCACTGGAAGAGGTAGAGGACGATGTTCCGGAGCCCCCGAAGCCTGCCCAACGGCAACAGCCGATGGGCAAGTCGCGGGCGAAGAAAAAAGGCCAGAAACCAAAAAAGCCAGGAGATGACAGCCCCAATGGCGGCGTTCCGGCACAACCGAAAGGCAGCTAGCTATGGCTGACAAACAAGTCGACAACGAGCCGGATGAGGGCGAACTTGCCGCGGACTATCTCGAGGAGTTGCTCGACATCGCCGATCTCGATGGCGACATCGAAATAGAGGTCAAGAACGGTCGTACGTATCTCAGCGTGGCGAGCGAGGACACCGACGATCTCCGGCCTCTGTCAAAACCGGAAGTAGTCCAATCGCTGCAGGAGCTCACCCGGTTAGCGGTCCAGCAGAAAACGGGCGAATTCTCCCGTCTCATTCTTGACGTGGCAGGCTCACGTGACCGACGGGCGAAAGAGCTCGAAGGCATCGTCGATGCAGCGATTACGAAGATCGAAGAGGGGGCAAGTTCTGCGGCTTTGCCCTCGATGAGTAGCTATGAACGGAAGCTTGTCCACGACCTCGTCGCTGAACGAGGCTACGGTTCGGAATCTCACGGAGAGGGCGCCGACCGGCACACAGTCATCACCCGAGGCGAGTGACTGTTTCACGTGAAACATCCTGAGGTAGAGGACGAACCCCAGGCAGCGGCCACCCTTTTTGGGGAGCACCTTCCGGTAGCCCGGCAACTCCGAGATGATCTTGTTCGGTGGGGCGAAGAGCTTGGTTTGGTGGGACCTCGCGAGCTTGAGCGTCTGTGGACGCGGCACCTGGTGAATTCTGCGCTGCTCGGCACACTGGTGAAGCCAGGGACCTTGGCGGACGTCGGGTCTGGGGCAGGTTTTCCAGGACTGGTTGTTGCGCTCATGCGGCCAGATGTGAAGTGCACACTGATTGAACCTATGGAGCGACGAGTTCAGTGGCTTCAGGAAGAGGCGGAACGTCTCGGGTTGGAAAACGTCGAAGTCTTGCGTTCACGAGCACAAGACGTTGCTTCTGACAGGCAGTTTGGGACAGTGACAGCCAGGGCAGTCAGCGCGCTCAAAAAACTGGTTCCTATGACGCATAAGTTGGTCGCACCGGGCGGAGAGATGTTGTTTATGAAGGGGCAAAGGCTAGATGAGGAAGTGCGCGACGCCGCAGAAGTCCTCACAAGGCTTGGTGTGAGCGACATCGAGACACTCCTGGTGGGGCCTGAGTACGGAACCGAAGAGACGCGGGTCTTTCGGGCTACGCTTGCTCCTACAACGTCCGAATGACAATGTTTCACGTGAAACCACCCCGGAATGCGACCCCTTGACCAGTCCTGATGCCACTCCTCTCGCGGATGAATTATCCAGTGTCGCGCGAAGGAGAAAAGCCCTTGAGAGCGCTGTTTGGCCGACACCTGCGGCCACCCGGGTAATCGCTCTCACAAACCAAAAGGGTGGGGTGGGAAAGACCACTACTGCGGTCAATTTCGCCTCAGTGTTGGCCCGTCATGGCGCCCGAGTACTGCTCATCGATCTCGATCCGCAGGGAAATGCTTCTACCGCCCTGGGGGTTGACCACCATGTGGATATTCCAGGCACTTACGACGTTCTTTTGGGTGAGAAATCCTTGGCTGACGTGGTCGTACAAAGCACGGACTCGGCCAATCTCTTCTGTGTACCCGCGACGATTAACCTGGCCGGCGCCGAGATCGAGTTGGTGAATGAAGAGAGGCGCGAGTACCGCTTACAGGCCGCACTTCAGGACTACCAGCAGTCCGCGGGCTTCGACTACGTGTTTATTGATTGCCCTCCGTCGCTTGGCATCCTCACGATTAACGCTCTCGTCGCGGCGTCCGAGGTTCTGGTCCCTATTCAGTGTGAGTACTACGCCTTAGAGGGACTAAGCCAGCTCTTGGACACCATTAGCCGGATTACCGACCACTTGAATCCGGCGTTAACCGCCAAGACCATCGCACTCACGATGTATGACGTTCGGACCAATCTTGCTCAGCAAGTTGCCGAAGACGTCCGGTCGCACTTCGCCGCGGACGTGCTGGACGCGATCATCCCCCGGTCAGTGCGAATTAGCGAAGCACCAAGCTTTGGTCAAAGCGTGATGGCATATGACCCGGGTTCGCCGGGCGCACTGTCTTATGCTGAAGCAGCGCTTGAATTTGCGCATCGTTTTGGAGGTGGAGATGGCCGCTAAGCGAGGGGGTCTTGGACGGGGAATTGGCTCGTTAATCCCCGCACAAAAGCCAGATTCTGACAGTGCAGTCGATGTTTTCTTTGGAAGCGACGACACCTCCCTCGCAGCGATTCCTGGCCTCGCGTTGCGAGAGATTGCACTCGCGGACATCACCCCCAATCCGCGGCAGCCGCGGCACGAGTTCAGGGAAGAGGAACTAGCAGAGCTCACTCATTCCATCCGTGAATTCGGTGTGCTGCAGCCGATTGTTGTCAGGCCCCGACCGGCGGGCACGGCAGTCGATGCACCGTTTGAGCTCATCATGGGGGAGCGACGCCTTCGCGCTTCAAAAGCTGCCGGGCGCACAACGATTCCTGCTCTCGTGCGAGACACCTCTGATGAAGACCTGTTACGAGATGCTCTTCTAGAAAACCTTCACCGGGCGGACCTTAATCCGCTCGAAGAGGCCTCCGCTTACCGACAATTGCTGGATGATTTTGGTATCACCCAGCAGCAATTAGCGGACCGGATTGGCCGGTCTCGACCGCAGGTGACGAACACGATGCGGCTGTTGAACCTCGCCCCGTCCGTGCAGGAAAAAGTAGCCTCGGGCGTCTTGAGTGCCGGGCATGCGCGTGCCCTGCTCGCAGTAACTGATGCGGACGCTCAGGAAAAGCTGGCCTCAGACGCCGTCAAGCAATCCCTCACGGTGCGCCAGGTAGAAGAGCGCGCAGGGACCCAGAGCGGGTCGAAGCCCAACAAGCGTTCATCACGTCCCGGTGGTCGGAATGAGCAACTCTCGGAATTGGCAGAGTCGCTCGGAGATCAACTCCACACCAAAGTGTCAATCAAGCTGGCGCGTACCAAAGGTCAGATGACCGTTGATTTTGCCACCATCGAGGACTTAAACCGCATCCTCGGCCAAATGGGGCTTAAGGGTTTTCCGTCCCAGCGTCCTTAGCCCCTGGTTGCCGCCCGCTCGACCAGGGCGCGGTAGATGTCAGTAACTTCGTATCCTGCTTGGTCCAGCGCTAGGGCGACTGTTGACGTCTCGGTGAGACCCGGCATCACACTGGCCTCGAGGAACCAACACTCGCCGTCATCATCGACGATGAAATCGATGCGGGAAAGGTCTCGCAGACCGATTGTTTCATGTGAAACAAGAGCTTGAGCAGCCGCGTGAGCAAGAGATTTCTCGTCTCGTCTCGGGGGTGAATAGAAGCGTGTTTCCCCCGCTGTGTAGCGGGCTTCAAACGTGTAGTGTCCGGTCTTCGGCTCAATTTCCACAGCAGGAAGAGTCTGTGGCCCGTCGCCCGTGTCGATGATCCCGACGCAGATCTCCGTTCCGAGAATTTGTCGCTCGACGAGGACGTCGTCGGAGTAGGTAAACGCGTGCACCATGGCCCTGCGGAGCTCTTCTTTTCCGTTAACCCAGCTGACTCCTTGAGCAGAGCCTCCGCGCGCTGGCTTGGTGACAAGAGGAAAGCCGATGGTGTCGGCGACGAGGTCGAGCACGCTTTCGGCGCCTAACTCCCGAAAGGCATCTCTGCTGAGCCCGATCGATTCTGGGGTCTTGACCCCGGCTCGTTCGACCAGCGTCTTGGCAGACGGTTTATCCCACGCAAGGCGTGTGGCCTCAGCGGTGGAGCCGACGTAGGGCAGATTCATCATCTGCAGAAGTGATCGGAGGGTGCCATCCTCGCCGCTTGCCCCGTGGAGCACCGGCCACACCACGTCGGGCCTGGTGGATTCCATCCGTTCCAATAGTCCTGCGTCAGGGTCGGCGAGGTCGACCGCGAGCCCATGGGCCTGAAGCCCGTCGGCTACAAGCCGACCCGAGCGCAAGGAGATGTCTCGTTCGTGGGAAATCCCACCCGCGAGAACCAGGACAGAAAGTGCCTTCGCCATCTCGTGTTAGCTCAGGTTCGGTGGAGGTGATTCCACGTGGGTGTCGATGGGGGACGTGTCTCTTGACGGCTCGAATGTTTCGATGAGCTCAACCTCTTCACGGATGACCTTGGCTAGTCGAGAGACACCCTCCTTGATGTCTTCCGGCGTGGGATAGCAGAAGGCGAGGCGAAGGTTTTCTGTTCCTCGATCATCGGCATAGAAGGCGGTGCCCGGTGTGTAGGCCACGAGCTCGGTGACAGCACGGGGAAGCATTTCTTTCGAGTCCAGTCCAGCCGGAAGCGTGAGCCACAGGTAGAAACCACCGGTCGGCATCGTGTGATGAACCCCGGGTAGCTCGTGGGCCAGGGCTGCCACCATGGCGTCCCGGCGCTCCTGATAGACCCCGCGGAACGTGTCTATTTGGGCGACCCAATCTGAGTGCTGGAAATACTCAGTTACAACAAGTTGTGAAAAAGAACTAGGCGATAAAACCGCTGCTTCGTTCGCTAAAACGAGTTTTTCTCGGATTCCGTGCGGGGCAACCACCCAGCCGACTCGAAGACCTGGACCAAAGGTTTTCGAAAACGACCCGAGATAGATAATTCCTTCGTCGCTCGCGGCCCGCATGGCCGGGGGAGGCGCGTGGTCGAACCAGAGCAGCCCATAGGGATTGTCTTCCACGATGAGGATGCCCTCGCTCTGAGCGATGTCGATAATTTCCATCCGCCGTGCACCAGACAAGGTCACCCCTGCCGGGTTGTGGAAGTTTGGAATGAGATAAATCATCTTGATGGGCTTGCCCTCGGCCCGAGCCGCGCTGATGGCCTCGGTGAGCCGTTCGGGGATGATGCCGTCTTCGTCCATCTCCACATGACGAACATCGGCCTCATAGGAACGGAAAACGCCCATCGCACCGACATAGCTCGGTGCTTCCGCAATCACGACATCGCCGGGGTTCACAAACAGCCTGGCAATGAGGTCAAGCCCGTGTTGGGATCCGGTAGTGACGACAATGTCATCGGGTCTGGCGCGAATTCCCTCCAGAGCCATGATGTCGACAATCTGTTCCCGTAATTCCGGGTGTCCCTGTCCAGAGCCGTATTGCAGCGCTTCCGGGCCGCGTTCGTCGATGACGCGATTCAGGGTCTGCTTCATCAACGTGTCTGGAATGGCGCGAACGTAGGGCATTCCACCCGCGAGGGAGACCACCTCTGGTCTGCTTGCGACCGCAAACAGCGAGCGCACTTCGGACGCGCTTAAGCCACTGGACCGGTCGGCATACGAATCAAACCAGGGGTCCAGGGAAATATGTGAGCCACTCATGCGGCCCCTCCTTGCCCAGTGCGCATCAGCCCAGGGTAGCCGAGCACCGGTCACGGGAGCCTGTTAGGCGAGGAACTCCTGCAAATCTGATTCCAGAGCAGGCTTGGGTTTCGCACCAATCACGGTCTTCACCACTTCGCCGCCTTTGAACACCTTCATCGTCGGAATCGACGTGATCTGGTACTTCATCGCGGTTTCTGGGTTGTCATCCACGTTGAGCTTCACGACGTCGATCTTGTCGGCGTGCTCTGTCGCAATCTGGTCGAGAATCGGCGAGACAGCACGGCAGGGTCCGCACCATTCGGCCCAAAAGTCCACCATGATGGGCTTGTCGCTTGCCAGAACGTCGTCGGCAAAGCTGTGGTCAGTGACATCTCGTGCAGCCATAGCGGGTCCTTTCCTTATGCGGCTTGTGCTTCAAGGTAATGCTGGGCGTCGAGCGCGGCAACGGTTCCGGAGCCGGCGGCGGTGACCGCCTGCCGGTAGGTCGGATCAATGACGTCACCTGCGGCAAACACGCCCTCGACAGAGGTTTTGGAGGTGCGGCCGTCGACCCAGATCGTTCCTGCGTCTGTGAGCGTCAGTTTGTCGTGAACGATATGCGTTCGGGGGTCCGAACCAATGGCCACGAAAAGCCCATCTAGATCAAGAGTGGTTTCTTCGCCGGTGTCGCTGTGTACCAGCCCCACACCCGTGACCTGACCATCGCCGTAAATGTGGGCGACCTGCTGGTGGAACAGAAACTCGATCTTGGGGTCATTTTTCGCCCGCTCCTGCATGGCCTGCGACGCACGCAGTTTGTCTGAGCGGTGGATGATGTAGACCTTGTCGGCAAAACGGGTCAAGAATGTTGCCTCTTCCATGGCGGAGTCTCCACCACCCACGACGGCCACCGTTTTCTCCTTGAAAAAAGCCCCATCGCAGGTCGCACACCACGACAGTCCGTGCCCGCTGAGTGCTTCTTCTTCGGGCAACCCCAGCTTCCGGTAAGCAGAGCCAGTGGCGTAGATGACGGTCTTGGTTTCCAAGACATCGCCGTTTCCAAGTGAAATCGTCTTCACCGGACCCTCGAGCGATAACTCCGTGACGTCATCGAACACAATCTTGGTGCCAAATCGTTCGGCCTGGGCCTGCATTTTCATCATCAGATCAGGACCCATCACCCCTTCGGGGAAGCCCGGGTAGTTATCGACATCGGTGGTGTTCATTAAGTCGCCACCGAACTCCACAGACGATGCCACGACCACAGGGTTCAGGCCTGCTCGAGCGGCATAGATAGCGGCGGTATACCCCGCGGGGCCAGAGCCAATAATTACAACGTCATGCATCTGTGATCTGCTTTTCTCTTCTTCTCTGCCTTTGCGCTAACGCAGTCTAAGCCGAGGCTATTCCCGACCGGTGAAGACTCGGTGAACAAGCCGACGAATGGCCTGGAGAATCTCACGAATGTCGCTGCTTCGTAGCAGGAGTAACAGCCCCACATACATCAGAGTCATCACGGCACCCACGACGACAATCGTGAGAAGAGCAAAGCCAATACTGGTCCGCTCAAGGCCTGGAACACTGAGACTCCCGGCGCCCGCCACCATCGCGACCCCCGCGATCACCGCAGGTGCGCTCGCTCCCACAAAGCCAAGAAGCCTGGTGAGGATCTTCCCCACTTGTAAGCCAGGGAGCTTTCTCCGCAAGAGCCACAGTGCCACCAATAACTGCGCTGTCGAGGCCACTGAGGCAGACAGGGCAATGCCTGCCGCTAGTTGATCGCTCGAGAGTTGGGAGGTCACGAGTACCAGTGCAATGAAGACAGCGGTGTGCACCATCTGGAACAAGAACGGTGTCCTCGTGTCATCGAGTGAATAAAACACCCGCTGAACGA
The DNA here is from genome assembly GCA_913063365.1 of uncultured Cellulomonadaceae bacterium. GTDB lineage: Bacteria > Actinomycetota > Actinomycetes > Actinomycetales > Microbacteriaceae > Pontimonas. Next base: position 709 of record CAJXYC010000017.1, on the reverse strand, counting down.
CAAAGACGAGGCTGAAAGACACCAATCCCAGTGCATAGGCGCTAATCACCACACCCATTGCCACGATGGTTGATTCGTCACCACCAAAGAGCGCCGCGAAGGGTACGGACAGTGTCGCAAGACCAGCAGCGGCGAGAACCATCAGCGCCCCGATCCGGCGCAGCGATGCCGTCACATCGACCGTGACAGCGTCGGTATCGCCACGGCTGGCGTGGCCGGACATGCGCGTGAAGTACGCAGTGGCGAGAGACACCGTGATCACCGAGTGCGGCACCATAAATAGCAGCCACGAAAACCGCAGAACCGCAAGCCCCGGCTGGCCTTCACTGGTGGCAAGCGTGGCCACATTGGCCTGAACCACTCCGGCAATTTGGACGAGCAGGATCATTCCAAACAGCCATCCGGCTGCCCGACCGGTCTTGGCAAGACCCACTCCTCGCCACCGGAAATCCGGGCGGAAACTAAGCCCCGCCCGTTTCCAAAACAGCATGAGAATAAACGCCTGAACAGCAATACCCGCGGTAGCAGCACCGCCAATAAGCGCCACCATCTCCGCGGTCCACTCCACGGCATTGGCGGTATTGGTCGAGCCAAACAACCGGCCGAATACCAGGAGTCCACTGATGAACACGATGTTGTTCAGCACGGGGGCCCAGGTAAAGGGACCGTAGATCTTCCTCGCGTTCAACACCTCACCAAACAGGCTGTA
>CAJXYC010000016.1 GCA_913063365.1 uncultured Cellulomonadaceae bacterium | reverse complement strand
GGGAGCTGGGGTCGGACTAGGTCCACCAGGTCTGCTGATGTCAGCATGGCCTCGAGGGTGCCTCGCTCCTCAGCAGAGACGTGTGTGGAGACCCCCTCCACAAACGACGGATCCCCCACATCAGACGGCTCTGGCGCGATATTGAAATCTCCTCCGATGAGATAGTCCACTCCCGGGTTCCGTGATGACCACTCGGATACGGCGTGACCCAATTGGGTCAGCCACTCCAGTTTGTAGGGCATATGGGGGTCGTTAAGCGCCCGACCGTTTGGCACATACACGCTCCAGACTCGGATTCCTCCGACCAGAGCTGAGACCGCTCTCGCTTCCGGCTGAGGGTCGGCGCCGTTTTTATCAAAACCTGGCATTCCTTTGAATCCCTGTTCTGCGTGACTTAAACCCACTCGGGAGAGGATGCCAACACCGTTCCATTGGTTTAGTCCCCAGTGGAACACTTCGTAGCCGAGTGCGTCGAACGGCTCGAGCGGGAACTGATCGTCGCGACATTTTGTTTCCTGTAACAACAGCACATCGATATCGGCTGCCTGCAGAAACTCCTCAACCCGTGGATGCCTGGTGCGGATGGAGTTGATGTTCCAGGTGGCAATCCTCATTGGCTACCGCCCCTGCGAAGAATTTTTCTGGCACGAGCTAATAACTCAAGAAAAATCCATTGCCATTTCATTGACCGGTAGAGAGCAAGTGCTTGGCCCGGTTGTAGGGGTCCACGCTTCGAGATTTTCTGCAGGATGAACTTGTCGACAGGTAGATGCAGGAGAAACTGCGAAGTGAATGACTGAAACGGTGGCTGTTTGTGTTTGGTCCACATATTCCAATACCTCGCCACCACACCGGCGTGACCGGCATCGTCGATGTGCATGCCCTCATGCCGGAGGATGTCCAGAGCTGCGGATTGGTAGGGCTCATTTCCCACCCGCGCCGCCGTCGGAATCAATTCGACATAGCGGTCATAAATGGACTCACAGGCATCGGTGAGTGCGGCAAAAAAACGTGGTGGACCAGAGAGGAACTCGCCACCGGACCACCTGCCTGGACTGGGCCTTTGCAGGATGTCTTCTAACTGGGATTTCAACGATCCGGGAGGTGCAGAGGGTTCAACTTGATCGGTGATGTCGTACGCCATGGGGATTTGTTTCTTCACAGACACCCCGAAGGCTTCTGGAGGCGGGTTGATTGCCAGCATGTCTAGGTCCAGAAGCGCGACATAGTGAGCATCCAATGAGCCCAGGTAGCGAAACACATCCAATTTGTAGTGGCCGGAGAAGAATCGGATGCCTTCTGGGACTTCGGTGTGGAAAGGAATTGTCTCCAGAGGGACCTCTTTGGCGGCCTCCGGGTGTGCCCGGGCGATGATTTCTGGCGAATTTGTCAGAAGCGTAAACGGCAAACCGTAGGCGTCGAGAGATCGCTTGAGCGCCAGAGCATTTGAGCAGTAAATGCGTACCTGATCGAGAAACGAGGAGACCTGAACATTCACCGTGGATTGCTCGGTGTCGCGCAGATGCAAAAACCCGTAGAACTGAACGTCCATGATTCTGGCCCCTGCTTCCGGTTGCCTCACCATCCTAAGAGCGGGGCAGTCACCTGGTTTTGTGATGTGACTGAAACATTGACCGGAGTAAGGTTCGGGCATGGTTGACCTGTTTTCTGGGTACAAATACCCGGGCGCGAAAACCCTCGCTTTTGACGAAATGTTCCACGGCGAGGGGCGTATTCGAGGCAGTTACAGGGAGCTTCATCGCGTCCTCAACCAGATGACAACCGAAGAGTTGAACGGTCGCGCGGAATCGCTGGCCGATTCGTATTTGGCCCAGGGTGTGACCTTTGACTTTGCCGGTGAAGAGCGGCCATTTCCGCTCGATGCGGTTCCGCGAGTGATTGATGAAGCCGAATGGGACACTCTGGAGGCAGGTATTGCCCAGCGCGTCCGGGCGTTAGAGGCTTTTTTGGATGACGTCTACGGTCGGGGCGCCATCGTGCACGACGGAATCATCCCGGCGAAAGTCATCACAAGCTCCAGCCAATTTCTGAGGCAAGCCGCTGGTGTGGCCGCTCACAACGGTGTGCGCATCCAAGTCTCGGGAATTGACCTCATCCGAGATGAACAGGGCAATTGGCGAGTCTTAGAAGACAACGTCCGAGTGCCAAGCGGTGTGAGCTATGTGATTTCGAACAGACGCGTCATGGCCCAAACGTTGCCAGAACTGTTCGTGTCGATGAGAGTTCGCCCGGTGGGTGACTATCCCTTCCAGCTTCTCCAAGCCCTGCGGGCGGCAGCACCAAACGGAGTCGAAGATCCCAATGTCGTTGTCCTCACCCCAGGGGTCTACAACTCGGCCTACTTTGAACACACTCTGCTCGCTCGTTTGATGGGAGTGGAGTTAGTGGAGGGTCGAGACCTCTACTGTCAGGCCGGTCAGGTGTGGATGCGCACCACACAGGGACCGAAGCGAGTTGACGTGATCTATCGCCGCGTTGACGATGCGTTCCTCGACCCCCTCGAGTTCCGGGCCGATTCGCTCCTTGGGGCACCAGGGCTCATGATGGCTGCTCGCCTGGGAAACGTGAGCCTTGCCAACGGTGTGGGTAACGGTGTTGCCGACGACAAACTCGTCTACACCTACGTTCCCGACATCATCCGCTACTACTTGGCCGAAGAACCACTTATTCGAAACGTCGATACCTGGCGACTCGAAGAACCAGAAGCGAGAGAAGAAGTCCTTGACCGGCTCGATGAGTTAGTGGTGAAGCCTGTTGACGGGTCAGGAGGAAAAGGACTTGTCGTTGGACCTCAGGCCAGCAAGAAAGAACTCGCCAGCCTCAAAAAAACCCTCCAGTCCAACCCCCGGGGTTGGATTGCCCAGCCGATGATTGCTTTTTCCACCATCCCTACCCTCGCCAAAGGAGGCCTCCAGCCGCGGCACGCAGACCTTCGGCCATTTGCGGTCAACGACGGAAGAGACGTGTGGGTGCTCCCTGGCGGACTCACCCGAGTGGCGCTGCCCGAAGGAGAGCTGGTTGTGAACAGTTCGCAAGGTGGAGGATCAAAAGACTCTTGGGTTCTTGGAGCACCCAGATCTGTTCGCTCGGGCCACGACGTCCAGGGAATCGTCATGGAACAGGCCACCGTGACAAGTGCAATCCCGGTGATAACCGACGAACAGATCGCCGAGTACGAGAAAGAACAAGACCGAAAAGGTCGGCTGCAGGAGCTTGGTCCGCCCCCTGAACCGCAGAGGGAGCAACAGCAACAGCAGCAACAACAAACCGGTCTGGGCGGTGAGAGCTAAATGCTGAGCCGCATTGCCGAGAGCTTGTTTTGGATTGGTCGCTACCTCGAGCGCTCCGATGGGACCGCGAGGCTTCTCGATGTGCACCTCCAGCTACTCCTGGAGGACCCATGGGTGGAAGAAGACATTGCCTGTCGAGCGCTCCTTGGTGTGATGGGAAGCAGAGGACCCACCGACCGGGAAATCACGAGGTTTGATTTGCTCGAAATGTTGGGAGTCGACCGGGCCAACCCGGCTTCCATTGCTTTCTCTGTCGATCAGGCCCGCGAAAACGCGAGGAGAGCCAGAGAAGCAATCTCCAGCGAAATGTGGGAAGTGTTAAACACCAACCGCGCTCGAATGCCGAGAAAAGTGTCGGCCGAGAAAATCCACGGCTTTTTTGGAATGGTGCGCGATCGCAGCGCGCTCGCGGTCGGCACGATGGAGTCGTCCACCATTCGAGATGAGAGCTGGAGTTTCTTCACGCTTGGCAGAAGTATCGAGCGCGCCGATATGACCGCGCGGCTGCTCAGCACTCGAGCGTTTATGGACGCGGGTGGTCCTTCGTGGACCACGATTCTCCGGTCCTGCGGTGCCTATGAGGCCTATCTCCGGCGCTACCGGGGAATGCCGAGCGCCGAAAATGCGGCGGAATTCTTAGTGTTGGACCGTCAGTTCCCGAGAAGCATTTTGTTCCAGCTCTTGCGTGCAGAGGATTCGATTCGGGAAATCGAACCCAGGGTTGAACGGGGAGGCATCACCAACGAGGTACTCCGCGAGCTTGGTCAGGTGCGAGGAGAAATCGAGTTCCAACCCATTGACCAAATGCTCCACGACCTTCCTCACCAAATGGAGCGGATTCAGGAGCGAATGTCCGAAGTGAGTGAAGCCCTGCGCCAGCGGTATTTCCCTGTCCTCAGTGCGCCCCAGTGGATTCGGGAGGACGTGTGACCAGGCTTCGAATCCGACACGAAACGACCTTCCGATACGAAGACCAAGTGCTCGCGTCGTATAACGAGGTGCGGATGCGCCCGATGATGGCTGACCGCCAGTTTGTGTTGACCGAGCAAATCTTGGTCACACCCCTGACCAGTCAGCACAGTTTCTTGGATTACTGGGGCACGAGAGTGAGCTCCTTGGAAATCCTCTCCCCCCACAACCAACTGCACGTGGTGGCAGAGAGCCTCGTCGAGCTTTTTCCGCCAACACCCCCCGGAGACTCGATTTCGTGGGATCAGCTTCACGACACCCACACCCACTCCATGTCCCTCACTGAACTCTTAGGAATCACTCCCTTGACCGAACCTCCGGGAGAAGTGAGAAAAAAGGCGAAGGCGATTGCCAAAAAAGCGGGCACACCAGATGAGGCAGCGCGGGAAATCTCCAGTTGGATTACCTCGTCAATGACTTACCAATTTGGCGTCACGCAAGTTCATTCCACTGCTGCTGATGCGTGGAAAGAAAAGAAGGGTGTCTGTCAAGACATCACCCACCTTGTCCTCGGCGCACTTCGCACCGTCGGAATTCCCGCGAGATATGTCTCCGGCTACCTCCACCCAAACGGAGACGCCGGTCTTGGTGACACTGTCGTCGGTGAGTCACACGCCTGGGTGGAGTGGTTTACCGGTTCGTTCACCGGCCATGACCCGACCAATGATCAAGACATCGGTGATCGTCACGTGATTGTCGGGCGAGGTCGCGACTACAAAGATGTGCCGCCGATTCGGGGAATCTACGACGGCCCTCCGACAGCGGAACATGTAGTCAAAGTAGAGTTGACCTTACAAGGCTGATTCGCGCCAATTTGTTGTAAAAGCAGTGGTAGTTTGTCTTAGTGGGGTCCCTAGCGAGCTTCCTACGATCACTGAATTGGCACAGCTTCACTCTTTTTGCGTCTCTCGTTGTCGGAGCCATTCTACGTTTTGTCGGAATAGCGTTCGATCTTCCCCTAATCACCCATCCGGACGAGCACACAACTGTTAAGGCTGTAGTTGATCTCTTCGTGCGGCGCTCGTTCGAACCCCACACGTTCATATGGCCAGGGCATACCGTGATTATGGCCGGATACCTCTCCGCGACTCTTTACTCTTATCTTGTTTTGGGGATGCGTCCCGAGGCTGCAATCGAAATGGTCGGTATCGAGCACTGGTATCTGTCGAGTCGCATTCTGGTGGCGCTAGTCGGGATTGCCACTATTGCCTTGGCCTACGCCATTGGGCGTCAATTCAACAGAGGCGTTGGCGCGGTGGCAGCTGTACTTTTTGCGGTTTACCCCACGTTTGTCATGCACTCCCACTACGCCACGACCGATATGACGTTGACAGCTTTGGTAATGGTAGTGATTTTTTTTGCAATCCAGTATCTGAAAACCCCGAGACTGTGGCTAGTCATAGCAATGAGCTTCGCCGTAGCGTTGGCCGTAGCGACGAAGTATCCGGGGCTCATCGCTGCCGGCATGATAGCGATAGTGGTCGGAATCAGAGCCCTACAAGACAAAAGAGTCTCCCGATTCTTCGGGCACGGTCTCTTGAGCCTTTTGGCTTTTCCTGTTTCCCTCTTTGTTGTCTCACCAAAGCTGTTCACCGAGCGCGGAATGGTGTTGCGGTCGGTGGCAAATGAGTCGCGGACAGACCACACCGGCGCTGATGGCTTAGGCTATCTTGAAAAGCTCGGCTTTTATGCATCAGACTTCTTTTCGGGTGAGGCCTGGCTCCTGGTACTGCCATTTCTGATTGGCTTGGTCGTGCTGGTTCGCTCCGGCAATGTCAGGTCTGTTCCATTGTTTACGGGACTTCTTTTTTGGCTTTCCATCAGCGCGTTGGGCTTGCATTGGGCCCGCTGGGGGCTGCCAATGTTCGTCACCCCTCTGCTCGTGAGTTCGGTGGGCATCGATTATCTGTTCAGAGTGGCTCCCCGATGGTTGAGGCAGTGGCCAAGACTTGCCACAGCCATCTTCTCTGGATTATCTGTGGTGACAGTCACGAACTTAGGAATTGCCTCCTTGGCTGGAAGCACCTTGTTGCTCGCAACTGACACGAGGGTGATTGCGGCGCAGGAGTTCGAGCGTCTCGGGATTACCGAGAGAAACTCGGTCTTTGAGGGTTACACGGTGCATGCGCCTAACTTCCCAAAGAGGATTTTCAACCGGTTTGATCAGACGGACACCGCCATTTCTCCCGTTAGTGCCGCGACAGAGTATGCGGTGACGAGCAGTGCGATGGTGAACAGATACATAGATAACCCAGATTTTCCAGAGCGGCAGCAGTTCTATAGCCTGCTTCAGGCGCAGTATCCCGTTGTCGCAAAGTTCAAATCGCGACAGGTGGGAGCGCCAAGCCTGAACCCACTTGTCAATATTCCCCAGAGAGTCATTTCAATTGTCGCTAATTTGCAGGGCGAAACAGTGAAGGGCCCGACAATAACGGTCTATCGCATTCGATAACTCGCTCTATTTGGTCCGCGGGAGACAGCTGAGCAGGGTTCTTCCACAGATACACTGGCGCTGTGGTCGAGGCGAAGGAACAGTTAGCGACATTTATTGCCGAGCTCGCTGTTCAACACGGTGATTTCACGCTCACAAGTGGCAAGAAAGCCTCCTTCTACATCGATCTCCGCCAGGTCAGTCTGGACCACCGAGTTGCACCGCTCATCGGTGACGTCATGCTCGATGTCCTCGACGAATTTGCTCCTGTCGACATCGTCGGGGGCCTCACCATGGGAGCCGACCCGATTGCTTCGGCGATGCTGCATCGAGGAGTTCTGCGCGGATTGAGTCTTGACGCGTGTGTGGTTCGAAAAGAACCAAAAGACCACGGCATGGGGCGACAGGTTGAGGGACCTGATGTTGACGGAAAGAAAGTCGTCGTTGTGGAGGACACCTCGACAACGGGAGGATCCCCACTCAAAGCAGCCAAAGCCCTTGAGGCAGCGGGGGCCACCATTGTGGCGGTTCTTGTCGTGGTGGATAGAGACACCGGTGCCAAACAGGTGATTGAGGACGCGGGATATCCCTATCGCGCTGCACTGGGGCTTTCTGACCTCGGACTCCAGTGAACGTCAAAGTCATCTGGGTTGTGGTGACAATCCTTGGGTTAATCCCTGTCGCTGCGCTCGCCGCCTGGTTGTCACTGGAAAGCCCTGAGAGCGGAGACTCCGCAGAGGAGCAGGCCATCGAAGAGCCGGTGGCGGTGGAAGTTCCCGAGCCAGTTTTTCCAGACCTGACCGCTGGTTCCCGTCCTGCCGGTGAATGGGAATGGGCAGAGCTACGCGGGGGCGAGTGCGTGCGGACGTTTAACTCCCCGTTCGAGGAGTCATACGAGATTGTCGAATGTGAGGGGCAACACGCAGCCGAGTTTGTTCGCGCCGAAGTGTTGGATCGTGATCCTGACGCCGAGTATCCCGGTCACGCGTGGGTTCGGCGTGAAGCGGCTGCGCTGTGTGAGTCGTGGCCGCTGTCGGAACTTAACGATGGAGCTCGGTATGACGACCTGCTTGTCGTGCCCAGTTATTCACTGGGCGAAGACTCTTGGGTAAAGGGTGACCGTTTAGCTGGCTGTTTCGTCTACCGAGATGGTGGCGGCCTCATCGACGGCAAGCTCGTCAAGTAGCGACTCGCTTAGGCTGTCCGCGTGGAAGAACCCGAGAGGCATCCTGAGCTCTCGACCCATGGCGTGGGTCCCTGGGAAGGACCGTGGCCGGAAGAGTCCCATTACGACCGAGAGCTATTAGAAAAAGGCGACTCTCGAAATGTGGCCGACCACTACCGCTACTGGACGATGGACGCCATCGTCGCCGATTTGGATACGAAACGTCACTCGTTTCACGTCGCCATCGAAAACTGGCAGCACGACCTCAATATCGGCTCTATTGTCCGAACCGCCAACGCTTTTCTCGCAGCAGAAGTTCACATTGTCGGCAGGAAGCGCTGGAACAGACGCGGGGCGATGGTGACTGACCGCTATCAACACGTCCGGCACCATCCCGATATCGAGAGCTTTGTGACGTTTGCCAGGGGTGAAGGGTTGCCTGTGATTGGGGTCGATAATGTCCCCGGTTCAACACCCGTGGAAACGACTGCCTTGCCGAAAGACAGTGTCTTTCTCTTCGGACAAGAAGGCCCGGGGCTTTCCCCCGAGGCGTTGGATGCGGCAGACGCAGTGGTTGAAATCACCCAATTTGGTTCAACCCGGTCGATTAATGCCTCAGCTGCCGCGGCCATCGTGATGCACCAATGGGTTCTCCAACATCATTTCGGTGCCCCACCTGCCCCGGAGAAGTAGACTGAGAGGGTCTTTTTCGCCGAAGAACTGAGGTTCTCTCATGCCTGCCGTGGTCATTGTCGGCGCCCAATGGGGTGATGAAGGAAAAGGCAAAGCGACCGATCTTCTGGGCGATCGAATCGATTACGTCGTGAAATTCAACGGCGGAAACAACGCCGGCCACACCGTGGTGATTGGTGATGAGACGTACGCTCTCCATTTGCTCCCAAGTGGCATCCTGACTCCTGGGGTCACCCCGGTAATTGGTAACGGGGTCGTTGTCGACCTCGATGTTCTCGCAGAAGAGTTAGACGGGTTGGAAGCCAGGGGCCTGGATGTGTCCAAGCTGATGGTGAGTTCCCACGCTCATGTCGTGACGCTGTATCACCGAACTCTCGACAAAGTGACCGAGCGTTTTCTTGGCAAAAGGCAGATTGGAACCACCGGCCGAGGAATTGGTCCGACCTACGCCGACAAAATCAATCGGGTCGGAATCCGCATCCAGGATCTTTTTGACGAAGGCATCCTGCGACAAAAAGTAGAGGGTGCTCTAGAGCAGAAAAACCACCTCTTAGTCAAGGTCTATAACCGGCGTGCGATTGAGGTTGACGAGGTGGTCACGGAGCTCCTTGCCCACCGTGAGCGGCTTGCGCCGATGGTCGCCGACACATCGCTTGAGCTGAATAAAGCTCTCGACCGCGGTGACACGGTGTTGTTTGAGGGTGGCCAGGCCACGATGTTGGATGTTGACCACGGGACCTACCCGTTTGTCACTTCTTCCAATGCGACGTCTGGAGGTGCGGCGACCGGGGCGGGAGTGGCCCCGTGGCGTCTGACCTCGATTGTCGGAATCATCAAGGCCTACACCACAAGGGTGGGCTCGGGACCGTTCCCGACCGAACTGGACGATGCCTCTGGTGACTGGTTGCGAGACCGCGGACACGAATTTGGCACCACCACGGGAAGGCCACGGCGGACTGGGTGGTTTGATGCCCCGATTGCCCGCTATGCCACGAGAGTCAACGGCATCACTGACTATGTGTTGACCAAGTTGGATGTGTTGACGGGTCTCGAGGAGATTCCCGTGTGTGTGGGCTACGAGGTAGATGGCAAGAAGGTTGACGACGTCCCGTGGTCGCAGTCTGATTTCCACCATGCGACCCCGATTTATGAGTCTTTTCCGGGTTGGAGCGAAAACATCGAAGGGGCTCGGGAGTTTTCCGACTTGCCCCAAGCAGCCCAGGACTATGTCACCCGTTTAGAAGATTTGATGGGTCAGCGCGTCTCGGTGATTGGTGTGGGACCGTCCCGAGACGCGGTAATCGTTCGACACGACCTTCTTCCAAGTAGCTAGGCTGAGCGCCATGGCGCGAGACCCCGAAATTGAGTTGCGCGAGCTTCGAGGAAGTATCGACAACATCGACGCCGCACTCATTCATTTACTCGCCGAGCGATTCAAGAACACCAAACGGGTGGGTCGCCTGAAGGCACAGGCGATGATGCCGCCGTCTGATCCAGAGCGAGAGGCCTGGCAAATTGCGAGGCTCCGCCGGCTCGCTGAAGAAGCTGACCTAGACCCGGGCTTTGCCGAGAAATTCCTCGAGTTCATTCTTGAGGAAGTCATTCAGCACCACGAGGCGCTAGCCGCGGATAGCGAGTAATTCGCTGTAGAGGCGGTGCGCTGTCTCTTCGAGGCGCTCCATGAGAGCCTCGTCTCGCTCCACCTCGACAAATTTGGGGCCTGGCCACCCAGGTTCCATCTGTCCACCCCTTTTGACTCGGAGCATCCAGGCAAACACACACCGCTCGGCCCCAGTAATAAAGAGCTGCCATTGAACTTGGCGGTGGTAGTTCCCGGGAACCTGTGACCACCGCCCCCAATCGCGACCGGTCGTCTTTACCTCGGCAATTGTCGAGTGATCGGAGGAGAGGCCATCGGGTGTGGCCATCATCCACTTCTTCTCCCCGGAATCCTTGGCAATCAGCCAGTCGTTTGGCTCAATATCCACGACGGTTTGCAACTTCTCAATAATGGGGCCCTCTTGTTCTCGGCCAAAACGCATGAAGTCGTTATCGGCAATGTCCTCCGGTTTGCGGAGCTGCTGTAACACCTCGCGGAAGCCGTCTGGTGTGACGGCTTTGGCCACAGCTGTCGCGGTCACACCGGTAGAGCGGACTTCGAGCCACTTATCCCGTTCACTAGACGGGACTAGAAACCGATCTTGTTCAATCACAGTGGTCTCAGGCTAGACCGGGCCACCGACGACGGGACCAAACCGTCCGGGGATTGTCGATTCGTGCAGAGAAAACAACTCATCGAGATCGATGGTGCCCACATCAGAAATATCGAGAGCGTGGCCGGGCATGTCAGTCACACCGATTCTCGCGACGGGGACGTTTCTGCCATCGCATAGTCCTCGGAATTTGACATCGTCTTCGCGGGCCACCGAAACAATCACTCGAGCTGTGGACTCCGAGAACAACGCGGTCACGAGATCGATGCCATCTCTTTCCATCACTTCACCAAGCCAGACTCTCGCTCCCACGCCTCGCCGCAAACAGCTTTCGGTGAGGGACTGAATAAGTCCACCGGTGGACAGGTCGTGCGCGGAGGTTACGAGCCCATCGTGAGCCGCATGATGCAGAAGTTCAGCAAGGATCTTCTCTCGACCCAAATCAGGTGTCGGTGGGACACCCCCAAGGTGCTCGTGGATCGCGTCTGCCCACACCGATCCGTCGAGTTCACAGGAGGTTGTCCCCAGCAGATAGATGTTTTCCCCATCGTCTTGCCACCCAGAGGGGAGCCGCCTGGCGACATCGTCGATTACCCCCATGACGGCCACCACCGGAGTGGGGTGGATGGGTGTCTCTCCGGTTTGGTTATACAAGCTCACGTTTCCGCCGGTGACAGGAATATCGAGGCTGACGCAACCGTCTGCTAATCCCGACACCGCTTCGGCAAACTGCCACATCACACCGGGATCTTCGGGAGAGCCGAAGTTCAAGCAGTCACTGACCGCGACGGGAGTAGCGCCTGTGGCGGCCACATTTCGATACGCCTCTGCGAGGGCGAGAATGGCGCCGGATCGTGGGTCTAATTCGCAGTAGCGGCCGTTCGCGTCAGTCGCGATGGCAATACCAAGACCAGAGGACTCGTCGACGCGGAGCATCCCCGCATCGTCTGGGGTGGCCAGGGCCGTGTTGCCGCCGACGTAGTGGTCGTATTGGTTAGTAAGCCAGGTGGCCGCTTGAAGGTTCGGGTGCGAGAGGACCGTGCGGATCTGTGACATGACTGCCGCGGGGTCATTGTCTCTGTCTGTGGTCGAAATCGAATTGGCCTGCAGACTGTCGAGCCATTCCGGTCGGGAATAGGGGCGGTGATACACGGGAGAGTCGATAGCGACCGTTTTCGGGTCAACATCGACGATGGTTTCTCCCCGCCAGCGGATGATGAGCCGGCTGTCATCGGTGACCTCGCCTAAGACGCTGTATTCGACGTCCCACTTCTTGCAGACCGATTCAAACTCGGCAAGCTTCTCCGGGGTGACAATCGCCATCATTCGCTCTTGAGACTCTGACATCAGGATTTCTTCCGGTGTCAAGGTGTCATCCCGAAGCAACACGTCATCCAACGTCACGTCCATACCGGTGTCTCCGTTGGCGGCAAGCTCGCTGGTGGCACAGCTAATCCCTGCGGCACCAAGGTCTTGAATGGCTTCCACGAGATTGCCGTGGAAGAGCTCCAGGCAGCATTCGATCAGGACCTTTTCGGCAAAGGGGTCTCCCACTTGGACGGCCGGCCGTTTTGCCGGGCGACCATCGTCGCCAAATGTTTCGCTGGCAAGAATCGATGCGCCGCCGATTCCATCACCACCGGTTCGCGCACCAAACAACACGACTTTGTTGCCTGTTCCCGTCGCGTTGGCAAGACGGAGGTCTTCATGGCGCAAGACCCCCACGGCCAGGGCATTCACCAGAGGGTTTTTTTGATAGCGGCTATCGAACCAAGTTTCGCCACCGATATTGGGAAGGCCGAGGCAGTTGCCGTAATGGGCGATGCCGGCGACAACACCGTTCACGACACGAGGAGTGTCGTCGTGATCGATGTCTCCAAATCGAAGAGCGTCCATGACGCCGACCGGCCTCGCACCCATCGAGATGATGTCTCTCACGATTCCTCCGATGCCGGTGGCGGCCCCTTGGAAGGGTTCGATGAAACTTGGGTGGTTGTGGCTTTCAATCTTGAATGTCACGGCCCAGCCTTCACCGATGTCGACTACACCAGCGTTTTGACCCATGCCCACCATCAGGTTTTTCTTCATCGATTCGGTGAGTTTTTCGCCGAATTGTTTGAGGTGGACTTTCGAGCTCTTATACGAGCAGTGCTCGGACCACATCACCGAATACATCGCGAGTTCACCGGAGGTGGGCCGTCTGCCAAGGAGCGACACAATCTCTTGGTATTCGTCGTCTGTGACCCCAAGTTCCCGGTAGGGAAGTGTCACCTCGGGGGTGGACTGTGCGTGTTCGACAGAATCAATGGGTCTGTGGGACATGACTAGCTCCCCCATTCATCGGGCGGACCCAGTTGTAATGCCACGGTCAACAGCACTACCAGGACACCTATCAGCGTGACGAGCAAGAAAGCCGGTCTCGCAATAAACCACCGAAAAAGAGGATCGGGGAAGCGTTGGTCCCGAGGGTCGGACCCTGCATCCACTCGCCATGCCCCATCCAATAGCCCTCTCTTGGTGAGACCGCGGTCAAAAGGAATCGTCAGATAGGGAGGAATGGCTGAAAGCCAGGCCAGTCCAATCCGTCCAGCGCTCCAGCGTTGATTCCAACCGACAACCACCGCCACGGTGCAGTAGGCCAGGAAGACCGTGCCGTGTGAGATTCCTGCCACAAAAAACCAGGGGCCGTAGGTGTCGAAGCCGTAGCGGACGATCATGGCGAGAATCAGCCCGGTCCAGGTGACTGTTTCTGCGACGGCGACGAAACCGTAGAGGTTTTTTGGGGTGACGCTCATGACAGGACAGCTTCGAGAGCGATTGAGGTAAAGAAAACGAGGCCGTCCTCGCCGCTTCGCATCGCGACATCGGTGTCTGGACCAAAGCCAGGCTCCACCGCGTGCTCCGGATGTGGCATGAGACCCACGACAGTGCCTTCGGGGTTCGTGAGGCCAGCAATGTCATGAAGGGAACCGTTGGGGTTGACTCCCGCGTAACGGAAGGTGACGAGCCCTTCCCCCTCAACGCGAGCGAGGGTCTCATCGTCTGCGATATACCCGCCCTCCCCATTTTTCAGCGGAATGATGATGCGTTGACCTTTTTCGAAGCCCGCAGTCCAGCGGGTGGAGGCGTTTTCGACGACAAGCTCCTGGTCTCGGCAGATGAACTGCCCGTGGTCGTTTCTGATGAGACCTCCGGGCAGGACTCCTGCTTCCATCAAGATCTGGAAACCATTGCAAATACCAAGAACAGGTAATCCTTTTCCGATTGCCTCGACGATGTCGCCAACAATCGGTGACTTCGCGGCAATGGCTCCACAGCGCAAATAGTCGCCGTAACTGAAGCCTCCGGGGAGTACTACGGCGTCCACCGACTGCAAGTCGTGGTCTTTGTGCCACAGCGGAACCGCCGTGTGACCGGCGAGTGTGACGGCGCGCAGTGCGTCGCGGTCATCGAGAGATCCAGGGAAGGTGACGACACCCACCCGGGTCAAGACACGTCACCCACTCTGATGTCGACGACGTCTTCGATTACTCCGTTGGAGAGCAAATCATCGGCCAGTGCTTTGGCCTGTGCCATGTGTTCGTCGGTGATCTCTCCCTCGACGCTCAACTCAAACCGTTTGCCAATTCGCACATCGGTAAATGAGGAGATTCCGTCACGCTGGATAGCTTGATGGACCGCTTTTCCTGCCGGATCGAGCAGTTCCCGTTTGGGCATGACCTCGATGATGATGATTGCCAACTCTTAGGCCCCCGGCACGCAGATAAGCAGATGAACCCTCAGTCTATCCAGCGCGTAGGTGCTCGAGGAGTCCTCGACTCGCCACATCTTCAACAGCGAACTCGGCCCAGATGGCATAACCCTCGGCGCTTGGGTGGAAACCATCTTCCGCGAAGAAATGCGGTGGGTAGTGCGGTGGTGGGGGCAACATCATTGCGTAGTGGCGCTGTTCGATTCGAGGCCGCACTCGCCTTTCGATGGCCTGTCCATTGCCAGCCATCACCGAGCGAAGTGGTTGGGGGAGGCTCCGAAAGAGGTGAAAAGCCGGGAGTGACGAGACGATGATGGATGCCGAGGGAAAGTCGTTGTGTAGTCGGTCCACAACGATGTCAATCGCTGTGGCGGCACGTCGAGGCGACACCATATTCTTCGCGTCATTCGCGCCAATGGATACCAGCACAACATCTGGCGCTTCGGTCTGGTCAATCTCTGGCAGGTAATCCTTAAGGAGGTCCTCAGCAGTGATCCCGCGCTGGCCAATCGAGTCCCAGGTGAGCCCGCGTCCGGTGTAGCGGTAAAGCTCCTTCGCAAATTGCGCGGTGAGTCCGTTCATGGGGTTGTCGACTCCCACACCCGCAATCGTCGAATCTCCAAGACCAAGCAGATGCAATGGTTCCCGCCCTGAAATAGTTCCGCTCCAGGGTTTCGGAGCATTGGGGAGCCGTGGGCCATGGGAGCGTGCCCATCTTCCTTGGGCCAACAACAAGGGGCCTAGTCCCAGCCCTACCGGCCGAGCGATGCGATGCCAGAGAGTGAGGTTTTCTCCCGACATCGGTTACTCCCCAACTCCGATTAACCGAGCCTCCAACTCCGCATATTTTTTCTGGGTGGTGAGAACGATGTCTGGGGGGAGCTCAGGCGGCGATCCTTTCTGGTCCCAATTCTCGGACAACCAATTGCGGATGATCTGCTTGTCAAAGCTGTCCAGACGGTCGGGTCCACCTGCGGCATAGTTCTCGGCGTCCCAATAGCGACTGCTATCTGGGGTGAGAAGTTCGTCGCCAAGGGTTAACGCCCCATCGGCGTCGAGTCCAAACTCCATTTTTGTGTCTGCGAGGAGGAGTCCTTTTTCTTGGGCAATAGCCTGCGCATCTCGATAGATGCGTAAGGAGAGGTCACGAACCGTTGCTGCCTGCTCTTGCCCGAGGAGCTGCTCCACTGCCGAGAAGGAGATGTTTTCGTCGTGGTCTCCCACTGCTGCTTTTGTTGCCGGGGTAAAGATTGGTTCGGGAAGCGGATCTCCCTCTGCCAGGCCGGGCGGCAGAGCTATTCCACAGACCGTCTGATTGGCAGCGTATTCCTTCCAACCAGAGCCAACGAGAAATCCTCGAACGACACATTCCACTGGAAGCATAGAAAGCGGTCTGGCCACCACAGCGCGGTCAGCTACCTCCGCTGGAGGCGCCTCAGCCAGGAGATGATTGGGAAGAAAGTCGAACCGGCCCATCCACCAGTTACTGATGCGCGTTAGCGCGGGGCCTTTGCCTGGGATGTCAGGCGACAGAATCACGTCGAAGGCACTCACTCTGTCGCTAGCAACCACCAGCAATTTGGACGCATGTGCGATTGAAGATTCCTCTTTTGGAATATAAACATCTCGGACCTTGCCTTGGTAGGCAAGAGTCCAGTCAGGAAGAAGGCTCATCACTCACTCGGGCAGCAATGTCCCGCCGATAGTGACCGCCCTCTAAGTCAATTTTCCGGAGTGCCTCGTAGGCCCTCGCGCGGGCGGCAGTGAAATCTGCCGCTGTGGCGACGACGCTCAGGACGCGACCGCCTGTGGCAATCAACCCCTCGTCGG
This sequence comes from uncultured Cellulomonadaceae bacterium, assembly GCA_913063365.1. Taxonomy (GTDB): domain Bacteria; phylum Actinomycetota; class Actinomycetes; order Actinomycetales; family Microbacteriaceae; genus Pontimonas. Next base: position 4,618 of record CAJXYC010000016.1, on the reverse strand, counting down.
TCTCGGCCGTCGCCGCATGGGCAATGTGAACACCGTCAATCGCTTCGGCATCTGATGTACCAGAGATGACCCGGCCAGTCTCGGGATGCGCTGGATACCCTTCGCTTGCCAGGACCACCGTGACAGCGACATCAGTATCGAAAGCAACGGTGTCTGAAGATTCGAGTTTTCCAGTTGCTGCTTTCAGAAGGATGGCCGCGATGTCTCCGCTAACCCGAGCCAAAACGGCTTGGGTCTCGGGGTCCCCAAATCGAGCATTGAACTCGATGACCTTGGTCCCTTTCGATGTCACAATCAAGCCGCAGTACAAGAGCCCGACAAAAGGAATTCCCCGCCTACGGAGTTCGTCGATTGTCGGCTGTGCAATCTGCTCGGTGACGTCTGAGACGAAGCTCTCTGGCAACCAAGGACACGGGCTGTATGAACCCATCCCACCGGTGTTCGGACCCTCGTCTCCATCGAAAGCCCTTTTGTAGTCCTGCGCTGGAGAGAGAGGAACCACTGTTTCGCCGTCGGAGAGGAAGAACAAGGACACCTCGTCGCCATCGAGAAACTCCTCAACAACGACTTCACCGTCCTGCAAGTAGTACTCGGCGTGAGCAACGGCGGCCTCGCGGTCCTCCGTGACCAATACACCTTTACCGGCGGCCAGGCCGTCTGCTTTGACGACATACGGGGCACCGGAGCGATCCAACGCTTCATCCAACAGTTCTCTGTTTGAGACCGTCACCGATGCACCTGTCGGGACGCCTGCCGAATGCATCACATCTTTCGCGAAAGACTTTGAGCCCTCAATGGCCGCTGCTTTCGCACTCGGGCCAAAGACCGCAATGCCTTCTTTCCTGAGGGCATCTGCCACACCCGCCACTAGTGGGGCTTCCGGTCCAATCACCACCAGATCGACTGCCAGCTCAGTGGCGGTTCGAACCACTACTTCCCGATTGGTTGGGTCCAAAGCGACGTTCTCCGCAAGGTGTGCCGTGCCGGCATTTCCCGGGGCCGCAAATAACTCGTGATTGCCATGCCTGGCAAGAGCGAGGACGAGAGAATGCTCCCTGGCGCCAGAACCGAGCACTAATACCCTCACGCGGACACCCTACACAGAGCCCCTTGTTAGCGTGAGGGCGTGTCCAGAAGGCAAATCGCTGATGAGGAGGGCACACGCGCCGTCTCCGCTTGGCGCGCTGACCCAGGAGCATTGACAGCTGAGGACGAGGCGCTCGCGGTTCGCTACCTTCTCCAATTACTCCGAAATCGAGTGCCTGGAAAAGCAGTCGAGTTACGCGTACCGCCCTACGGTGCCGTCCAGATTGTGGAAGGAACCTCCCATACCCGGGGAACTCCTCCCGCTGTTGTGGAAATTGAGCCAACGGCCTGGCTAGAGCTCTGCAGCGGAGTGCGGAGCTGGGACGAGCTAGTGAATCTGGGGCGTGTCAATGCGTCCGGTGAGAGGTCACACCTCGCCGCGCTCTTTCCACTTCCAGAGCTAGGCTGACCGCGTGGCTGAGCCGGATGAACCTCGGGAAGAGGAAATGCTTGTCAGGCGTGCCCCGAAACTGGCCCCTTTTGTCTTGCTGGGCATTGCCGTAGGGCTGATCGGCACTCTTCTTGCGACCTCGTTTTTCCCCGCCGACCCATCGGTGGGCTTTGCTGTGCTGGCAGGGTATTTCTCGCTGTATGGCGTGACAGCGGGACTTGTCCTGGGGATTCTCGTCTGGTTGGTTCTGGACCGCCGGTCAAAGCGAGAAGAAAAGAGTGCCAGGGCCAGACGAGACGACTAGCTGGACTGGTTTCCCTCTAGCCAGTTCAAGTACTCCTCGCTGACAGTGCCCGTGCAGTATTCGCCGGTGAAGCAGCTCATATCCAGATCTGTAATGTCTGAGCCCTCCAGGATCGCGGCTTTCATGTCATCGACTTCCTGGTAAATCAGATAGTCGGCACCGATTTCTCTTGTGATCTGGTCAATTGTCCGGCCGGCAGCGACCAGTTCTTTACTTGTCGGCATGTTGATGCCGTACACGTGCGGGTAACGCACGGGTGGTGCCGCCGAGGTGAAGGTGACAGATTTCGCACCCGCTTGGCGAGCCATTTCCACGATCTCTTTTGAGGTGGTTCCCCGAACGATCGAGTCGTCGACAATCAGCACGTTCTTGTCGCGAAACTCGCTCGACATGGCGTTCAGTTTTTGTCGGACACTCTTTTTACGGTGGGCCTGCCCCGGCATGATGAAGGTTCGACCGACATATTTGTTCTTGTAAAAACCCTCTCGGTACTCGATTCCGAGCTTCCTGGCGACCTGCATTGCTGCTGGCCTCGCGGAGTCTGGAATGGGCATCACCACATCGATGGAGTCCACGGGGGCGTGTTTCTTAATGGTTTCTGCCAGCCGGTCTCCCAGTCGAAGACGGGCTTCGTAGACGGAGATGCCATTCATCACAGAGTCAGGTCGGGCCAGGTAGATGTATTCAAAGGAGCACGGATTGAGTGTGGGGTGCGCGGCACACTGTTTCTCGACCATCGAGCCATCCATCCCGATGAAGACGGCTTCGCCCGGTCCGATGTCTTTGACAATCTCGTACTCACCAGACTCCAACACCAGTGATTCGCTGGCCACGACCCACTCATCGCCCAGGAGCCCCGCTTTTCTCTTGCCGAGCACGAGAGGCCTGATACCAAAGGGGTCTCTAAAGGCCACCATCCCGTGCCCGGCGATCAGAGCGATGGCCGCGTAGGAGCCTTCGACGCGGGCGTGGACTGCTCCGATGGCTTCGAAGAGGTGATCAGTGTGGAAAGCCTCGTTTTTTCCAGCCCGGTGTAGCTCGCTGGCAAGGACATTCACAAGAAGCTCAGTGTCCGAAGACGTATTGAGATGACGACTGTCCTTGCGGTGGAGCTCATCGGTGAGCTCACGAGTGTTCGTGAGGTTGCCGTTATGGACAAGGACAATGCCAAACGGAGAGTTCACATAGAACGGCTGGGCCTCTTCTTCGCGTTTCGCCTTCCCCCGGGTTGCGTAGCGAACATGGCCAAGACCGGTGTTGCCAGAAAGCCGTCGCATATCGCGCGTGCGGTAGGCCTCTCGAACCTGCCCCTTAGCTTTGTTGATGGAAAAGCTCTGGCCATCGAGGGTGGCGATGCCGGTGGAGTCTTGCCCGCGATGCTGGAGAAGCCCCAGCGCGTCATAGATTTGCTGATTAACCGGGCTGGAGGAAACCATGCCCACAATTCCGCACATGCCCCGGCGAATCTCCCCTTCGGAAGCTCTACATCGTGATGGCGAGGTAGAGGTGGATGCTTATCCACAGTCTGGCATATCGACTTGCCCGGTCAGGGGCGGGAGCGTGACCACGGCAACCTCGGGGCAAACCACATGAGTCCCCACCAGAGCAGGCCGACGCCCAGCACAAGCCATAACCACCATGCGCCAGACCACAATCCGCCACCGGATTCGTCGCTCATCGATGCGGCACGTGGCGGTTCCGATGGAAGTGGCGTCGGAGGTTCAGATTCCTGTAATTGAAAATCGGGCTCGCTGAGCTCGGAGCTGTCGGGAGAGGTGTTCTCGATAGGGGGCGTCTCGACCTCGGGTATCGCGACTGGAGTCGGTCCCGGGAGCACTTCAACAGCGACAAATTCAGTGTCTTCCGATTCCTCGTCGTCATCGTCGTCAGATATCGCTGAGGCCGCAGGGGTGACGGGCTCAGGGGCTGGAACTGGCGCTGGAGCTGGAGGTGGTGGGTCCGAAACAGACAGGGTAAGACTGGCCGATAGTGGCGCCGATCGGGGTTGATTCTCCTCGTTGGGCTCCAACCAACTGTCCAATGTGAGCGAGTAGTCGCCGGTCGTTTCGTCGCCGCTTGAGCTCACCGAGATCGTTGCCGGCGTGCTCGACGAGTCAACTGTGACGTCAAGAAACGAAGGGATGCCCCCCAGAGAAAAAGTCCGTGTGGAGCCCTCTGGGTCATTAACCAACCCGTCGAGAGAGAGGTCAAAAACCTGAGGCGCGTCTTGCTGGGAGGTGTAGTCGAAGGTCGTGGTCGTCACACATCCGGATTGCAGGTCGAGGTCGTTTCCTCGATAGGCCGTCGGGTCCGCCGCGATGGCGTTCGCCAGATTCTCCGCATCCTCGGCGCCACACGGGTCGTAGTCGATGACGAACGCGTCAATGTCGACATCTAACGACGAACCAGGGATGTCTGGAATCCAGAGTGTCGCCTCCGGGTCACCGTCGAGAAGTGGATCCTCGTACCAATCCCTCGCTCCCCAACCCGGCAGGCCCGCTGAACTAGAGGCATGGAGCACAACAGTCGCGTGCTCGCCAACCGAATCAGAAGCGATGAGAACCCCTGGCTCCGGGCTGCGGTAGGTAATGGAGGATCCTGCAGCAAAATCTGCCTGCCAATACATCCGCAGACCAGGTAATGAATCGGCCCAGAAATCTTCTAGGTGAATATCAGCGTGGAGAGAACTGCCGGAGGCCGTGATGGTGGGCTCTGCGGTCACGCGTTTCAAGGTGCTGACGATGATTACGCCGTCTAACACCATCGAGTGTGTCCCACCCTGTTCGATAGTGACGGTTTGGTTCCAGCTTTCGAACTCGTCACGAACAGACCCGCCA
>CAJXYC010000015.1 GCA_913063365.1 uncultured Cellulomonadaceae bacterium | reverse complement strand
GGTGGTTTCGTGGCCGGGATTCCGGGTGTGTTGTTCGCGGTGCCGGTCGTGGCGTACCTGAACGTGTTCATCTCTTATCTCGCTCGGTCTGAATGGGTGGGTGACCCTGCGGTCACGCAGTGGCTAAGTCCCCGGGCAGGAGCGAACCAATGACCATTGTTAATCCACCGAAGACGTCCGCCTTGCCTGGGCCATCTCTGGAAGAGTTTGAGAAGGCGAGAGAGACGGTCTCAAAAGTCGCACAGGTCACCCCAATGGAGGTTTCGCGATACCTCGGAGACATTCTTGGTCACGATGTGTTCTTAAAATGCGAAAACCTCCAGCGCACGGGTTCCTACAAAATCCGCGGGGCCTATAACCGGATGTCTCAACTGACCGATGAGGAACGCGCACGGGGAGTAGTGGCCGCCAGTGCGGGAAACCACGCCCAAGGTGTGGCGTTTGCGGCTGCGGAGTTAGGAACGCACGCCACGATTTTCACCCCCACCGGGGTTGCCCTCCCGAAGCTTCAGGCGACCAGGGCCTACGGCGCTGAAGTGATCTTGACCGGCGACACGATGGCGGAGCCGTTCCAAGCAGCTATTGACTTTGCCGAGGAAACAGGCGCTATTCCGATTCCTCCGTTCGATCACCACGATGTGGTGGCGGGTCAAGGAACCGTGGGACTGGAGATTCTGGATCAGGTGCCGCAGGTGGACACGGTCGTCGTTCCCATTGGGGGCGGCGGATTGATGGCGGGTATCTCGAGTGTGATTAAGCAGCGCGCTGCCGCCGAAGGGCGTGAGGTTCGAGTTATTGGGGTGCAGTCAGAAAACATTGCGCCCTATCCAGCGTCACTTGCTGCGGGGAAAATTGTCGAGGTTCCCACCAGCCCCACAATCGCGGACGGAATCGCGGTCGCGCGGCCAGGAGAGTTGAATTTCGACATCATTCGCCACACCGTCGACGAAGTGGTGACGGTGTCGGATGATGAAACGGCTCGGGCCATCTTGATGATGATGGAGCGGGCAAAGCTTGTTGTGGAACCTGCGGGTGTCGTCGCCGCCGCAGCCATTATCGAGGGTCGTGTCCAGGCCACTGGCACGACAGTGGCGGTGTTATGTGGAGGCAATATCGACCCGATGATGCTGGAGCGGGTCATCAGTCGTGGGTTGGCCAGTTCCGGTCGCTATATGAAGATGCGTATTCCCCTGCCGGACCGTCCAGGTCAATTGGCGAAGACCTCCGAGATTGTGGCCGACCAGAATGCGAACGTTGTCGAGGTACTCCACACCAGGCACGGCACCGGCTTGCAAATCAGCCAGGTCGAGCTGGAGCTCCACATCGAAGCGCGGGGCCCAGAACACATCGAGCAGGTTCTTGAGGCTCTTCGCCGGGAAGGCTACGACCCCCGAACCGAGTTCTAGTCGTCTAGGGCTGGAAGGTCTCGACTTCGATGATCTCCACGGCGATTTCGGCACCGCTCGGCGCGGTGTAGGTGCTGGAGTCACCGACTTTCAAACCGAGAATGGCCTGCCCCAGGGGGCTTTGTTCGCTGTAGACGTCGAGTTCGGTGTCACCCGCCAATTCGCGCGAGCCGAGGAGGAATTTCTCTTCATCACCGTGGATGTGGGCAGTGACCACGGTGCCTGGCTCCACCACGCCTGAGCTTTCCGGAACATCCCCGACGTGAGCGTGCTTGAGCATGCTGGTGAGGGTGCGGATGCGCTCCTCCATTTTTGCCTGCTCGTCTTTGGCGGCGTGGTAACCACCGTTTTCCTTCAGGTCGCCCTCTTCGCGTGCCACCTCAATGCGCTTCGCGATTTCGGAGCGGCCTTTTGTCGTGAGCTGCTCCAGTTCCAGGGCAAGCCTGTCGTAGGCCTCTTGGGTGAGCCACACCGTGGAATCTGAATTTGCCATCACACTCGTCCTCTAAATAGATAACAACCGGCCCCGCTGGGAAGCCGGTTGTAATGCCTTGAGACTACGGCACCCAGCACTGGTAGAGCAAACCGGTGACCGCTTGTTCACTGGTCCGAACCGGCTGATTGAACACTCTGGTCCGCTGGTCAGAGGCGGGGATTTCGAGGACCTGCCAGCCCACAATTCCGTACGAGGCGTTGAGGGCTTGCACGGCACAGTTGACCTGCGTTCCCGGAGGAGCTGAGACCTCAAACTTGACGATGACTTCCTGGTTACTGATTAGTTCGTAGCCAAGATCTCGGGTTTCGAACTGGGCAGTGGGCTGGGCAAGCCCTGCCCACCACAGCCAGGCGATGAGAACAATTGCCACGCCGGTCACTCCGGTGATAGCCCAGAGTCGCTGTTGGCGGCCGGATCGTGCTGTGTGGCCGTAGCGAGAGCTCAGCAAATCACTGTTGTTCTCTGCGCCGGCGTCCCGAGCCATTTTTCACCTCACCCCGCTACCGTGGTCTTCAGCGTAATTGCCCGGCGTGGGCACGGGCTGAGGGAGCAACGAGATGCCAGAGGCATTGATTCTCGCGGAAGAACTCATTCCGCCGATTGAGGTCGATCCGGTGTTGGTCACCCCGGGGGTTGTCGGGTTCTTTGCCACTTTCCTGATGGCCGCTGGCGCAGTGTTTCTCATCTTCGACATGGTCCGCCGGGTGCGCCGAGTGAGGTATCGGGCTGAGATTTCTGAACGGCTGGATCGTGAAATGGAAGAGCGAGCTAAAACGCAGGATTCAGAGAAATAAGCAGCACTGCCGTCCAGTGGCAGAGAAACGCTCCCACCGTCAGAGCGTGGAAGATTTCGTGAAATCCGAAACTTCGAGGAGCTGGGTCTGGCCACTTCGTGCCGTAGACCACGGCGCCCAGTGAGTAGAGACCTCCTCCCACAAAGACCAGCACCAGCATCGCGGTGTTCGCTGCCAATAACTGCGGTGTGTACATAACGGCGGCCCAGCCAAGGAGCAGATAGAGAGGGACGTAGAGCCAACGGGGTGCGTTCAACCACAGCACGCGAAGCGCGATGCCACACGCCGCCCCAGACCACACCAGGATCAGCAGCAACTGCCCCTCAGCTGGTGGCAGCGCCAGAGCTGCAATAGGGGTGTAGGTCCCAGCGATCAGGAAAAAGATGTTTGCGTGGTCAAGCCGTCGCAGGAGATCCCTCGTCCGCTCCGACCAATGAAACCGGTGGTACACCGCCGAGATGCCAAAAAGAGTGAGCGAACTCACCCCAAAGACTGCGCTGGAGACTTTCGCGGCCAGACCGTCGGCGAGCGAGACCAGAACAATGGCTGCGGCGAGAGCAATGGGGAAGGTGCCGAGGTGAATCCATCCCCGCCATGAGGGTTTGTGTTCGAGTGCGTGGTACTCAATCGATTCCTCGAGCAGCGGGAGGGCGAGATAGTGCTCGTCGGTCTCCCCGGTCCCCACTCTTTGGTCCTCGTCCACACCTGCAGAGTAAGCGGACGCGATGAGTAGAGTCCGAGTGCGCTGGCGCGGTACACGACGTTCTGGGACTGCACTACGGTATTTCTGTGGCTCCCCGAAGTGTGATTCCTGCACGCGGACTTCTCTACAGCCTCTACATCCGCCGGGTCAAAGGTCAGTTGCGGGAGCGCAACATCCCCCGTCACGTCGGTCTCATTTTGGACGGAAATCGGCGATGGGCGAAACTCCGCGCCCTCGAGTCCTCCTCCCACGGTCACCAGGCGGGTGCCGACAAGATTCATGAGTTTTTGACCTGGTGCGATGACCTCGGGGTTGAGGTGGTGACGCTTTATTTGCTCTCGAGCGACAACATTCAGGGCCGGGACGCCGCAGAGCTGAACGCCCTTTCAGACATCATCGAGTCCCTGGCCGATCAGCTCTCTCGTTTTCGTAATTGGAAGATCCAACACATGGGCCACCGGGAGGATTTACCAGACGGCCTCGTTGGTCAACTGGACGCCGCGGTCGCCAGGACGGAGAAGAACTCCGGTCTCCTGGTCAACCTTGCAGTGGCCTATGGCGGTCGACAGGAAATCACCCAAGCTGTCCGGCAACTGGTGGGCAAATACGCGAAGTCAGGCGGGGATTTGAAGGGTCTTGCCGAGCACATCAGTGTGGATGCGATTGCTGACCACCTCTATACCGGTGGGCAGCCAGACCTTGACCTCGTGATTCGAACCTCGGGTGAGCAGCGCCTGAGCGACTTCATGATCTGGCAGGCCGCACACAGCGAGTTCTATTTTGTGGAGGCGCTGGGCCCTGATTTGCGTGAGGTGGACTTCCTGCGCGCCATTCGCGACTTCGGTCGGCGACAGCGACGATTCGGTCACTAGGAGTTCACTTTCTCTAACCCGGTTATGCACCGCGTGTCATCCGGGACCAGAGCCCCTTGCTCGCGTACCTTCTCGTGTGACGGCCTTCCCCAATGCGCAAGGAGCCCAGGTGACCAAAGCCGCCAGCCCTCGAGCCACCAAATCCAGTACGAAAAAGGCACAGACGAGGGAGCGGACTTTCGTCCTCGACACCTCGGTCCTGCTCAGCGATCCGGCGGCTATCTTCCGCTTTGCCGAGCATCATGTTGTGCTCCCCGTGGTGGTGATTAGCGAATTAGAGCGCAAGCGTCACGATCCCGAGATCGGGTATTTCGCTCGCCAGGCATTAAGACACCTTGACTCCCTCCGCGACAAGCACGAGCGCTTGGACTTCCCTATCGCGGTGGGCGACGGCGGGACTCTTCGAGTCGAGCTGAACCACTCGAACCAATCAGTGCTGCCAAACGGCTTGCAGCTAGGAGACAACGACTCCCGAATTCTTGCTGTGGCAGTGAACCTAGCAAACGAGGGACTCGCGGTCACGGTCGTGTCCAAAGACCTGCCGATGCGCGTCAAGGCCGCCTCCGTGGGTCTTGCTGCGGAGGAGTACCGTGCTGAACTTGCCATTGATTCGGGCTGGACAGGAATGGCAGAGGTGTCCCTCGGCGCCAAAGATGTTCAGTCGCTCTACGACAACGAGAGTCTGACGACTGACCTCGTCGCTGACCTTCCCCTCAACACAGGGGTAGTGATTACCAGCGAACGGGGTTCGGCATTGGGCCGGGTGACCTCACCCAAGACCATGAGCCTGGTTCGAGGCGACCGTGATCTTTTTGGACTTCACGGACGCTCGGCTGAACAGAGGATGGCCATTGATCTCCTTCTGGATAACCAGGTGGGAATTATTTCTCTTGGTGGCCGTGCCGGAACAGGAAAGTCGGCTCTCGCCATCTGTGCTGGTTTGGAGGCTGTACTCGAACGGAATCTGCACCGAAAGATCATGGTGTTCCGACCCCTCTATGCCGTGGGAGGCCAGGAGCTCGGGTATCTGCCGGGAGACCAGTCAGAGAAGATGAACCCGTGGGCCGAGGCGACCTTCGACACCCTCGGGTCTGTGGTGTCGCCCAATGTGGTCAATGAAGTGATGGAGCGGGGAATCCTGGAGGTTCTTCCCCTCACCCATATCCGCGGACGTTCGCTGCACGATGCCTTTGTGATTGTGGATGAAGCGCAGTCGCTCGAGCGAAATGTTCTTCTCACCGTACTGAGCCGGGTGGGACAGAATTCTCGGGTTGTGCTGACCCACGACGTTGCTCAACGCGACAACCTCCGAGTGGGTCGTCACGATGGTGTGGCGAGTGTGATTGAAGCGCTGAAGGGTCAATCCCTCTTCGGTCACATCACTCTCACCCGCTCCGAGCGGAGCCAGATCGCCGCGTTGGTGACTGACTTGCTGGAAGGAAACCAGCCCGCGGTTTAGAGCCCGGGTGAGGTCATCTTCAGCACGTCGAGCGCGCTGTCGAGCTGCTCTTCTGTGAGCTCTCCACGCTCCACAAATCCAAGGGCGATGACCGCTTCGCGGATCGTGATTTTCTCCGCAACTGCGTGCTTGGCGACCTTCGCCGCTGCTTCATAGCCAATGACTCGGTTCAACGGGGTGACGATAGAGGGCGACGACTCGGCCAGAGCACGAGCACGCTCGGTGTTTACCTCAAGACCGCTCACAGTCTTATCGGCAAGAACGCGAGACCCATTGGCGAGCAGCCGAATGGATTCCAATAGCGACGACGCCATCACCGGAATGGAGACGTTGAGCTCAAAATTGCCCGACGCTCCAGCCCAGGCCACGGTCTGATCGTTGCCGACAACTTTGGCGCAAATCATCAACACAGCCTCTGGAATCACGGGGTTGACCTTCCCCGGCATAATCGAGCTTCCCGGTTGGAGATCGGGAATCGCGAGCTCTCCAAGCCCCGTATTCGGTCCGGATCCCATCCACCGCAGGTCATTACAGATTTTGGTGAGCGAGACCGCAAGTGTCTTCAAGGCCCCGGAGGCATCCACCAGTCCGTCGCGTGCGCCCTGGGCCTCGAAATGGTCCAAGGCCTCGGTGATGGGGAGGCCGGTGTGCTCGGCAAGAAGCGCGATGACGCGCTCGGAGAAGCCGACGGGAGTGTTGATTCCTGTCCCCGTCGCAGTTCCTCCCAGTGGCACTTCCGCGACCCGGGGGAGTGCGGTGCGAACCCTGTCGATTCCTAGGCGGACCTGGCGGGCATAACCGCTGAACTCTTGTCCAAAGGTGACCGGGGTGGCATCCATCAGGTGTGTGCGGCCTGACTTCACAACATCGGCCCAGTCCGAGGCTTTTTTCTCGAGCGCCGCCGCGAGGTGATCGAGGGCAGGAATCAGGTCTTCGGTCAGGGCACCGGTCACCGCTACGTGGACAGACGTCGGGAACACATCATTGGAGGATTGGGAGGCATTCACGTGGTCGTTGGGGTGGACGTCTTGGCCGAGTTTGTCGGCCGCCAGGCTTGCCAACACCTCGTTCATGTTCATATTTGACGAGGTGCCACTGCCCGTCTGGTAGACGTCGACAGGGAAGTGATCAAGGTGCTGGCCGGAAATAATCGAGTCAGCTGCCGCGACAATGGCATCAGCGACTTTGGCATCGACAACGTTCAATTCTTTATTGGCAAGGGCTGCCGCGCGTTTCACTTGAGCAAGGGCAATGATGTGTCGTGCTTCTAGGCCTTGGCCGGATAGCGGGAAGTTCTCCACCGCGCGCTGGGTTTGTGCCCGGTAGAGAGCATCGCGAGGCACTTTGACCTCGCCCATCGTGTCGTGCTCGATGCGGAACTCGTCACTCATTGCTGCGTCTCCTTACGAGTCAAGAGAGGCGGACTTGGCAAAGCCATCGTCTTGGCCCAGGTTGCCCACCATGACCTCTGGCTGGACGAGACCTTCGACCAGGCGGTATCTCGCCCCGACCAAGCCCAGTCTACCGTCGGCGATTTTCTGCCCAAGAAGCTCTGAACCGGCGAGCAGGCGGGCGAGTGTGTCCTTCAAATGCTCTCCCGCCACCGCATCGGCAGTGAGGGACTCGTTTGTGGTCTCCGCAAGTGCCAATCTGGTTCGCTCGATGGCTGGTTGGAGTTGTTTGACAAGCTCCGAAACCTTTGGCGGGTAATTCGGTTCCTCACCGGCGTCTAGCTCGATGGCCGCGTGCAGCGCACCACAGTCGTCGTGGGCGAGAACGACAATCACCGAGACTCCGAGAACCTCGACGGCGTATTCCAAGGAGGCCAGCACAGAATCGGAGACGATGTGACCGGCGTTACGAACGACAAAGAGCTCGCCCAATCCGACGTCAAAAATGATCTCGGCGGAGATTCGCGAATCACTGCATCCAAATAGTGCTGCGGTCGGCGTCTGCTTGGCGGCGATGGCAGCCCGTCTATCAGCATCCTGCGAGGGGTGGGTTGGTGTGCCCTTCGTAAACCGTTCGTTTCCGTCACGGAGGATTTGCCACACACGCTCAGGACTATTCACCAGACGTCCCCCATATTTCCGGCGCCGACTGCAGTGCTTGCGACGCGATGAACAGGACTCCTTGCTGTGTGGTGCCGGAGATGACAACGAGGCCAGAATCGGTTTCGCTGACCACCGCGAATAACGCGTTTCCCGGATTCTCGAGCTCAGTCCTGTCAATGACCGTCCAGGTGATGTTGGACTGGCCGGCAAGAGTGGTGCTGCTCTCGACGCCCCCGACCCCGACGAGGTCGGTCACCGCATCCTCCGCACCGCCGAATACTTGAGCGAGCTCGACGTAGTCACCAGTAGTGCTGACAAGCCCGATCGCCCAGACCCTTCCGTATGGCTCCTCAGTGAGCTCGGCTCGGTTAGCGCTCCAGGTGTCATCCAGCGGTGGGGCAAGTAGTGGTCCCGGAGCCGTGGGCTCCGTGTTTTCCGCAACAAGTTCATAATCGATGGCTCTGACGATGCTTTCGTCAGGACGAGCGACGACCAGGACCAGGAAGACGACGAGGCCTAAGGACGCGGCAATCGACGCCACGAGATTTCTGGTGTTCTGGCGCTGACGCCGAAGCCGCCTGGCCTCCGCTTTCCTGGCTGCTGCTTCCTCAGGTGTCTCGGAGTTAGTCATTGTGTTGCTCACGGGCGCGATCAAGGCGCTCGCGGGCGTTATCCAGCCACTGTTCGCACCGGGTCGCCAACGCTTCGCCCCGCTCCCAAAGCGATATGGATTCCTCCAGCGTGACTTGGCCTTGCTCGAGCTGTGAGACGACCTGGACCAACTCGTCACGGGCTGCTTCATATGACATCTCTGCGATGTCGTCCGGAAGCTTGTCGGAGCCCTTCTTCGTCACGCCACCATCCTAAGAGTCGTCAACGACAGCACCGATGTCGCCATCGCGCACACGAATCCGAAGTGGGTCACCTGCCGAAACATCGTCAGTCGAATCAACAAGCCCGCCGTCCTTGTCTTGCACGATGGCGTAACCCCGGTCCAGCGTCGATTGAGGCGACAGCGCACGCATACTCGCGCGAAGCCCGTCAAGCCGGGTGCGGGCCATTTCGACCAATGTGTCCGTCACGTCAACACCTCGCTGTACGAGCCGAAGAATGTCTTCGGCATACGTGTCCACCACGGTGAGTGGAGACGCCAGAACGGGCCGCTCACGAAAGAGCCGAAGGCGTTCGGTTTCCCCATCGACAAGTGATTGGAGTCTGGTCATCAGCCTGCTCCGGGCCTCCGCTATCCGGTTTCTTTCCTCCGCCACATCCGGCACAATCCGTTTGGCAGCGTCAGTCGGTGTCGAGGCTCGGATATCGGCGATGTCATCAAGGAGGGGCTTGTCAGCTTCGTGCCCAATCGCGCTCACAATCGGAATTCGGCGCTCCGCCACTCGTCGGAGCAGGGTTTCGTCGCTGAAAGGAAGCAGGTTCTGGAAGTCTCCGCCACCTCTGGCAATGATGATCACGTCGATATCGTCCCGGGATTCCAAGGTGTCGAGCGCCTGGATAATCTCGGGGACAGCTTTGTCTCCTTGAACGCTTGCGTGGGCAACTTCGAAATCGACCTCCGGCCAACGCAGCTCGGCGTTTCGAAGAACATCTTTTTCCGCATCTGAGTCTTTGGCAGTAATCAAGCCGATCCGGGCAGGGAGAAAAGGCGGCGTGAGTTTTCTCTCCTCCGCGAAAAGCCCTTCTCCGGCGAGCTTTGCCCGAAGGGCTTCAATTTTGGCGAGGAGCTCTCCGAGACCTGCGAGTCGCATGTCCAGGACATTCATGGAGAGCCTGCCACCACGGACATACCAATTTGGCTTCACCTTGAGAAGCACTCGGTCACCCTGACCGACACCGTCTGGCAGTTTCTCTCTGGTGGAGCGCCAGACCGTGATGTCGACGGTGACATCCGCCTCCGGGTCCTTTACCCGACCGTAGACATGACCACCTGAGACTCCCCATTGGGTAATTTCTGCCTCAACCCACACCGATCCAAGGCGCTCAATGTAGACAGAAAGGGATTCAGAAAGTCGTTGCAGACTCCACGGAGTCTCGGGGGAAGAGTCGTTGGCCCCGGCTGTACTCACCTGACCAGGCTAGGACATTGGTTCTGGGGTTTTAAGCCTTTATTCGTGCCCCCTGATTACACTCGAGGGGTGTCGATTTCGAACGGGTCCGCCTCCCTCTTAGAGCAGCCGACCATTCCTGCTCGGCGGGAAAAACTCGAGGACCTCCCGGTTTCTGGGACAAAGAAAGTTCTGCTTGCCGCTCCTCGTGGCTACTGCGCCGGGGTGGATCGCGCTGTGATCGCCGTCGAAAAAGCTCTTGAGCGCTATGGCGCTCCTGTCTATGTGCGCAAACAGATCGTCCACAACATTCACGTCGTGCGTGAGCTGGAAGAGCGCGGTGTGATTTTCGTGGACGAGGTCGAGGAAGTGCCCGAGGGCTCGACAATCGTCTTTAGCGCCCACGGAGTCTCACCGATGGTCGTGCAGGAGGCTGCCGATCGTGAGCTTCACGCCATCGACGCCACCTGTCCTCTGGTGACAAAAGTCCACCGAGAAGCTGTCCGTTTTTCTGGACAGGATTTTCACATCCTGCTGATTGGTCACGATGGCCATGAAGAGGTGGAAGGGACCATGGGTCACGCCCCCGAGCACACGACCCTGGTGAATGACCCCGATGAGGCAGACACCGTCGAGGTGCCCGAGACCGAGAACCTGATCTGGTTGTCACAAACCACGTTGAGCGTTGATGAAACCATGGAGACGGTTCGGCGCCTCCGCACTCGTTTTCCCCATCTGCAAGACCCGCCAAGTGACGACATCTGTTACGCCACCCAGAATCGGCAGGTCGCCATCAAGAAAATTGCTGCTGATTGCGACCTCGTGATTGTGGTGGGTTCGGAAAACTCGTCGAACAGCGTGCGACTTGTCGAGGTCGCTCTCGAATACGGTGCCTCTGCCGCCTACCGGGTCGATTACGCCAGCGAAATCAGACAGGAATGGTTGGACGGCGTCGCCACCGTCGGTGTCACATCTGGTGCGTCAGTACCCGAGGTGCTGGTCGACCAGACACTGCAGGACCTGGCAGATGCGGGATACCGGGACATTGAGGAAATTCGGACGGCCGAAGAGGATCTCCAGTTCTCCCTGCCGAAGGAACTGCGCAAGGATGCGTCCGGCAACACCGACGAACGCGCGCTTGGCGGTCGTCTCCGCTAGTTAGTGGAGGCTGTGCCCAGCGGAACCCAACTGCTGAGCGGCCGCGACCACACGCGCGGCCATGCTGGTCTCCGCCTCTTTGCCCCAGGCTCGGGGGTCGTAGACCTTTTTGTTTCCGACCTCACCGTCGACCCGGAGCACTTGGTCGTACTGAGTGAACATGCTGTGGGCAACCGAACGGGTGTAGGCGTACTGAGTATCGGTGTCAATGTTCATCTTGATTACACCGTTTCGAACGGCCTCAGCGATTTCCTCCTCGGTTGACCCGGAGCCACCGTGGAAGACCAAGTCGAGGGGCTTTTCTGCTGTTCCATACTTTTCCGCGAGACCCGCCTGAATTTCCGCGAGCAGTTCGGGACGGAGTTTGACGTTGCCTGGTTTGTAGACGCCGTGCACGTTTCCAAAGGTGAGTGCTGTCATGTACCGACCTTTGTCACCGAGGCCCAGCGCTTCAACAGTCTGGATGGCGTCTTCGAGCGTGGTGTAGAGCTGGTCATTGATCTCGTGGCTGACACCGTCTTCTTCGCCGCCGACAACACCGATCTCAACTTCGAGAATCTGGCCAAGCGCGCTGGTCCGCTCGAGCAGTTCTGTCGCAATTTCCAGATTCTCAGCCAGCGGAACCGCTGATCCGTCCCACATATGTGACTGGAACAGGGGAACCCCGCCGCCTTTCACGGCCTCCTCTGACGCGGTGATGAGTGGTCGGACGAAGCTATCCAGTGCATCTTTTGGACAGTGGTCTGTGTGTACGGCCACATTGATGGGGTAGTTCTTCGCCACTTCGTGGACGAAATGAGCAAAGGCAAGAGATCCAGATACCCGAGCCTTGACCGTGTGGCCGGAGAAATAGTCAGCACCGCCCGTGGAGACCTGCAAAATTCCATCGGATTCTGCTTCGGTGAGCCCCTGCAAAACCGCATTGACCGTCTGTGATGAGGTCACATTGATGGCTGGCAGGGCATACCCTTTGGCCTTCGCGTCGTCGATGATGGCGGCGTACTTGTCGGTGCTCACTACGGGCATCGTGTCTCCCAGGGCTTGTCGGGGCTCGGTTATTCCAGCCTACTTTGCCCACCCGTCGCGACACACCGGGTCGGTAGACTCAGGACCACCCGAGACAAAGGCGGACGATGAGTCACGACGAACCGGCTGAGCTATTTATCCACCCTGACCGGAACCTCGCGATGGAGCTCGTTCGAGCCACTGAGGCAGCCGCCATCCGCGCCACCCCCTGGATTGGCCGGGGAGAGAAGAACGCCGCCGACGGTGCCGCGGTGGATGCGATGCGGAAGTTCCTCGCCACCGTGAACTTTCAAGGACGGGTCGTCATCGGTGAGGGAGAAAAAGACGATGCGCCGATGCTCTACAACGGAGAAATCGTCGGCACCGGCCAGGGCCCGCAAGCAGATATCGCCGTCGATCCCATCGACGGCACGTCGCTGACAGCTGCCGGTCGCAGCCACGCCATTTCGATGATTGCGGTGGCGGACCGGGGCAGCATGCTGGATGCCTCGAGTGTGTTCTACATGGAAAAAATCGTCTCCTCGCACGAAGCCATCGGTGTTCTGGACATCACCAAGCCCGTGGGAGAGAACATCCGGGCGCTCGCGAAGGCAAAAAACAAGCCTGTCGAGGAAATTCGAGTGGCGGTGTTGGATCGTCCTCGCCACGAACAGCTCATTGCTGACATCCGGGCAGCAGGAGCCGGGACCAGATTGATTTTCGACGGTGATGTCGCAGCCGGAATCAACGCGGCTCGCCACGACACCAGAATCGATATGGCGATTGGCATTGGGGGAAGCCCGGAGGGTGTGGCGACGGCGTGTGCGATTAAGGCCCTTGGCGGCTTTATGCAGGGCAGGCTCTCGCCGCAGACCGATGACGAGAAGCAGCAGGGCCAGGACGCAGGGCTCCTGTTTGACCACGTCTATGAGCTAGACGGCCTGGTCTCGAGTGACAACACAATTTTTGTGGCCACCGGTGTCACCGACGGTGAGCTCGTGCGAGGGGTCCGCCGCCAGGGTCCTCTGATTAGCACCGAGTCGATTGTGCTGCGCGCTCGGTCTGGAACCATTAGGCGGGTAAGCGCCGACCACCAAGCGGCTAAGTGGTTGGACGAATAGGACTTTAGGAGTTCTTTTCCTCGTCCGACTGGTCGGTGAGTTCTGGTTGAGACATTTCCCGCACGCTCTCGTCGACGGCGTCTAATTGCTCCGGAAGCCCGGCGCCGTCGCCTAGGACACTGAGCTTCCTGGCGCTTGGAATCACTCGTGCCTCCAGCGAGCCCAGGAACTGGTTGTAGTCCTTCACGGTGCCGGTGATCGACCGGCCTAATTTGTCGATGTGGCCTGCCATAGTCCCCAGGCGTTGCATTAGTTCGCGGCCAACGTCAAACAGCGTCTTCGCGTCTTGGGTCAGCACGTCTTGCTGCCACGCAAAGGACACCGTCTTCATCACCGACCAAACCGAGACGGGTGAGGCCAGGGCCACTCGTTTCCCAAACGCCCAGTCCATTAAGTCGCCATCGACCTCAAGCGCCGCAGAGAGAAGGGCTTCGGTGGGGATAAAGCAGATCACAAATTCGGGCGAGTTATCCAAACTGCTCCAGTACGACTTTTTGCTGAGCCCCTCGACGTGCGATCGCACGGCTTTGACGTGCTCAGAAAGCAATCGTTTTCGACGGTCTGCCTCCTCGCCCGTGGCCGACGCCGGGATTTCCTGGGCATCCCAGTAGGCGCTGAAGGGAACTTTCGAGTCAATCGCGATGTATTTCTCTCCCGGCAGCCGAAGAGTCATATCGGGTGTGCCCTGACCTTCGCCCTCGACCTGTTTTTGTTCGACGTAGTCGAGCTTGTCTTGCAGTCCCGCGCTCTCGGCGATTCGCCGCAGCTGCACTTCTCCCCAGCGACCGCGGGTCTGGCCTCCGCGAAGAGCGGTTTCTAGCGACTGGGTGGTCTGGCGAAGCGCTTCATCGTTGGCGACGACTTGGCGCAACTGTTCAGACAGCTGGGCCGACTGCTTGGAGCGCTCCCGCTCCATGTCCGTGACGGTCTTATCAACTCGATCCAGCTGTTCCCGAAGAGGCTTCATCAGCGTCATCAGCTTCTGGTCCTCTGCATACCGGTCGCTTAGCTCCTGGTACTGGGTTTTCATAAGCTCCAGCTGCGCATCGAGGCCAGAGGCCCGGTCTGTTTCTGCCTGGGCGCTGGAGCGCAACCCCTCAATCTGAGAGCGTCGAACAAAAAGCCCGAGTGCGACGCCGAGGCCAATGCCCACCACGACGGCAATAATCACCACAACAGTCGAGTCCATGGATTCAGTCTCTCACCCAGGACTGACATTGCGACGGGCAGACGGTCCCGTCTCACCGGTCCACACCTGTCCCGATAGGCTTGCCGGCTGTGGCGCTCACCATTGGCATTGTCGGTCTTCCGAACGTCGGCAAATCGACCCTGTTTAATGCGCTCACCAAAAACACGGTCCTCGCCGCGAACTATCCCTTCGCCACGATCGAGCCCAATATCGGGGTGGTGAACCTCCCCGACCCACGGCTAGATGTGCTTGCCGAGATGCACCAGAGCGAAAAAGTCGTCCCCGCAACCGTGTCTTTTGTGGATATTGCTGGCATCGTCAAAGGCGCCAGCGAAGGAGAAGGCTTGGGAAACCAGTTCCTCTCCCATATCCGCGAAGCAGACGCCATCGCGCAGGTCGTCCGGGTGTTTACCGACCCCGATGTGGTCCACGTCGACGGGGCCGTCAACCCCGCAGGTGACTTAGAGACCATCAACACCGAATTAATCCTTGCTGACCTACAAACCCTGGAAAAAGCGATTCCCAGGATCGACAAGGAAGTAAAGGGGAAAAAAACAGACCCTGCCGTCTTGGCTGCCGCCGAGGCAGCCAAAGCGATTCTGGATTCCGGCAAGACCCTCTTCCAGGAAGGTTTTGATGCGGAACCGCTCAAGGAGCTGGGGCTGCTGACAGCGAAGCCGTTTTTGTATGTCTTCAACGTCGACGAGGACGTCCTGCAAGACCCCACCCAGCTCGAGCAGCTCCGTGGCCTGGTCGCCCCGGTTCCCGCGGTGTTCTTGGACGCGAAGGTGGAGAGCGAACTGGTCGACCTCTCCGCCGAGGACGCCGCAGAGCTCCTGTCGTCTCTTGGTCAAGAAGAATCTGGTCTCGACCAGCTCGCCCGGGTTGGCTTTGCCACCCTCGGCCTCCACACATTCCTCACTGCCGGGCCAAAAGAATCTCGCGCGTGGACGATTCCCCAGGGCGCCAAAGCCCCCCAAGCAGCAGGCGTCATTCACACCGACTTTGAAAAAGGGTTTATCAAAGCAGAAGTGGTCAGCTTCGACGACCTTGTGTCGGCCGGGTCATTGCAAGAGGCGCGCTCGCTTGGCAAAGCGCGCATCGAAGGCAAGGACTATGTGATGCACGACGGAGACGTCGTGGAATTCCGCCACGCTACATAACGCTTTGCGTTATTAACGCGAGGCGTTATAATTTTCCGTGATGCTGAGGTCCTTTTCGAACAGAGCAACTGAACGGCTGTGGCTCTTGGAAAGGGTGCCATCGATAGATTCCCGAGTCCAGAAAGTGGCGATAAGGAAGCTCAAGATGTTAGCGGCGGCCACTCAGCTCCAGGACCTTCGCGTACCGCCGGGCAATCGTTTGGAGGCATTGCAGGGAGACCGCAAGGGCCAACACAGCATTCGGGTGAATGATCAGTGGAGAATTTGTTTTGTCTGGAGAGATGGAGGTGCTGAGAATGTCGAACTTGTCGACTACCACCGAGGCTAGAGTCACCAAACGCTGGGATCCTGTGCATCCCGGAGAAGTCTTGATGGAAGAATTCCTCAAGGAGTTGGGGGTCTCACAGCACAAGCTTGCCCTGGCGATTGGGGTCCCACCTCGGCGAATCAACGAAATCGTGCACGGCAAGCGTCGGGTCACCGCCGATACTGCACTGCGCCTTGCGAAGTTCTTCGGGACGACACCCGGCTTCTGGCTTAACCTCCAGACAATGTATGACCTGGATGTCTCAGCTCACGCCTTGGGCTCGTCACTTGACTCGATTGAACCCCTGCAGACTGCCTGACCAGAAGCTCGCCTGACAGACCAGGTCTCGTTAGGCAGCCACCCGCGCCACATGCGGCCGCAGTTTCCAGCGGCCCCATGCGAGGAACACCATGATCACGGCGATGATGATGTTCAATGGCCCGGTTTCCAGCAGTGTTCCGTGCTGGATATGCCAGATCATGGCCGCGATCATGACTCCTGCAAGCCCGAGGGCTGCGAGGGGAACGAGGAACACCGCGCGCTTGGTGAGGGCTGGAAGCAGTAGTCCCAGACCGCCGAGGATCTCGAAGGTGCCGGAGACGACGTGCAGGGTCGGGCTCAAGTCATACATCCACGCCATCGCCTCGGGCAGACCTGGCGGCACGATGAAGTGCAGGACACCGATGCTGATGAAGTAGACGCCAAACAGCCACTGCACAATCCAGAAAACGGCGCTCATGTGTTTCTCCCTGTGTGGTGGTGGTCTAGCGGGTTGAGTCTAGGAGGTTGGTGGGCTTGAGGGAATCCATAAATTCCGAGCGGGTTCGAGGCTTGGTCACCATGAGGCCTGCCGGGCAGTAGTTCATCACTCCAGTCAGCATCATCAATGATCCGGGGATGACCAGGAGCCACGCCCACCCACCAGAGCTAATCGCCATAGCCCAGAGCGCGACGCCTCCCAGCACACGCGCTGCCCGGCCCCACGGTCCGGACATGAACTGCAGCATGCGGGTGGTGGACGGGGAAAGCGACGTCGATGACATACCCCCCAGGGTATCTTTTCACCCCGTGCTGTCAACCCCCTGCCTGGGTATCTGCCAGAAAAACAGCACAGGACTTCCCCCTACCCCCACACACCTGGTTACCTGGAGCTATGCCCGTCATCCCAATGTTCCCGCTTGGCACCGTGCTGCTCCCGGCCATGCCGTTTGCGCTGAATGTCTTCGAGCCGCGGTATTTGAAAATGATGG
Organism: uncultured Cellulomonadaceae bacterium; assembly: GCA_913063365.1. Lineage (GTDB taxonomy): Bacteria > Actinomycetota > Actinomycetes > Actinomycetales > Microbacteriaceae > Pontimonas. The sequence goes on along the minus strand of CAJXYC010000015.1, from coordinate 5,878 downwards.
GTGACCTGCTGGAGACAGAGACCCCCGAATTTGGCATTGTGCTGATCGAGCGCGGGCACGAAGTAGGCGGCGGAGAACAGCGCTTGGTGACAGGCACGATTGCTGATATTTCCGAAATTGAAGCCCCCGAAGGACACCTGGTGGTCACCGGTCACGGCACGAGGCGCTTTGACGTGGTCGACTGGTTAGACGACGACCCCTACCCACGGGCAGAAGTCGAATTCCGCGAGGAAGATGACGAACCTGAGGGCCTCGCCGACAGGCTCGACAGCCTAGAAATCCATGTCCGCGACACCCTGCAGCGCGCCCACGACTATCACCTGGGTGTCTGGCCTGTCGATGTCCCACTCTCCGACGACCCGGTCGCGAAACTCTGGCAGTTGGCAGGCATCTCTCCGCTCAGCACCCTCGATCACTACACGCTTCTGCAGTCGGCAGACCTCGAGGAGCTTTTTGACCACACGATGGCGTTAGTGGATGACGCCAAATCAGGCTTCACCCCCGGCGGCGAATCCGCTACGCCGTAACGACGGAGCGATAGAACTCGTAGCTGGCTTTGGGAATCCGCTCCATGGTCTGCGGATCGACATGCACGATGCCAAAAGTCTGTGTTCTGCCCTCTGCCCATTCCAAGTTATCGAGAAGCGACCAACAGAAATATCCCCGCAGGTCCACCCCCTCGGCAATCGCCTCGGCGGCAGCCTGCAAATGCCCTCGCAAATACGACACCCGGTCGGGGTCATAGACCTCGCCGTCGACCACGTGGTCGGCATAGGCCGCCCCGTTTTCTGTGACCCACAGCGGCACCTCCGGGAGCGCCCTCGCGGTGTCGCGCAGCGTCGCGGTCAATCCGCTCGGATCAACTTCCCACCCCATCGTCGTAAACGGCGGCTTCGGACGGGTCGTCGCAGCAGGAACCCCCGGGAACGCCGCCAAGCTCTGTCCGACGGCATCCGACTGGGTATCTGCCGGCCTTCCCACCCGAAGCGGGGTGTAGTAGTTAACGCCCAACCAACTAATCGGTTCGGCTGCGATGTCTAGTCCCTCATCGGTGACAAAACTCCAGTCAGTAATCGCCTCGGTGTTGGCGATTAACTTCTCCGGCACTCCCCGTCCAGCAAGGAGGTCGGTGAAGAACACATTGTGGAGAAGGTCAATGTGTTCCCTGGCGGCCTCTGCGCCTGGTTGATCCAGACGCACGGTTGTGAGATTCAACACAAGACCAGGATTAGTAACCCCTGAGTCTCGAAGCGCCCGGATACCCAGTCCGCTTGCCACCATCAGCCGGTAGGCCACTTCGAGAGCGTGGGCCGATTTCACTTCACCTGGTGCGTGCACACCCGCGGCGTATCCCAAATAGGCACTGACCCACGGTTCATTGAGAGTCGCCACCATCGACACCCGGTCGCCATAGCGCTCGCCTAAGGCGTGGGCATAGTCGGCAAACCACCTGCCCATATCCGGGTTTAACCAGCCACCCTTGTCCTGCAACACCTGGGGTAAATCCCAGTGGTAGCAGGTCATGGACGGTTGGATGCCGCGCTCCAACAAGCTGTCAATCAGCCGGTCATAGAACCCGGCACCGTCGGCCGAGACAGCGCCCCGGCCATCTGGCATAAACCGAGGCCAGGACACAGAAAACCGATATGCGCCAACGCCCAGGTTCTCAATCAGCGCCACATCCTCATCGAGCCGGTTGATGTGATCACACGCCGGGTCACCCGTGCTGCCATCCACAATCGCCCCTGGAATCTTCGCAAAGCGGTCCCAGATCGACTCCCCTCGAGACTGGCTTTCTCCTTCGATTTGCCACGAGCTTGTGGCCACTCCAAAGACAAAATCAGCAGGAAAAGAACCCCGCAGGGCAATGGGGGAGATGTCATTCACGGCGACGAGCCTACAGAGCCCCAAGCACCCGGTGTGTAGCTCCCGCGGGTCCAGTCCGCTTTGCTACTGTGGGACCAAATTCAACACCGGGCCAGACGCGTGCGCGAGAGAGTCGGTTGACCACAACCGACACCGAAGGAGCAAGCATCCCCGCCAATCTCTCAGGTCACAGGTATCGCGACCGCAAGGCCACTCTGAAAAGAGGACACACGTCCCGCCGACGGTGAAAGCGCTACCCGCGTGAAACTCTCAGGCCAATGACAGAGGGGGAGCCAGGACAGGAAAAACCCTGTCACCGAATCCGGGAGGCTCCAGGTGAGCAACACACAGACTCCACTGCACCAGCTGCACGCTGAGGCAGGAGCGAGCTTCACTGATTTCGCGGGTTGGCAGATGCCCGTGCGCTACACCTCAGACCTCGCCGAACACCATGCGGTTAGAGAAGCAGCCGGGCTGTTTGATTTAAGCCACATGGCAGAAATCCGCATCACCGGAGACTTAGCTCCCGACGCCTTGGACTATGCGCTCGCCTCGAACATGTCGGCCGTGCCGATTGGCGACGCGAAATACACACTGTGCCTGAACGAGCAGGCCGGAATTATTGACGACCTTGTGGTCTACCGACTGGGGGAGACCGAGTATCTCGTGGTGGCAAACGCCTCCAACCGGCACGCCGTGGTCGAGGCGCTCACCACCCGAGCCGAGCCTTTTGGCGTGAGTGTCGCAGACGAAACAGACGACACCGTGATGGTCGCGGTTCAGGGGCCGCTGTCTCCCGATGTGGTCTCGAGCCTCGGTGACCTGCAGCTCGAGACCCCTCTGCACGAACTGGGCTACTACCAAGTGACCGAAGGAACGCTGTCAGGCCACCCGGTACTGCTCACCCGCACCGGCTACACCGGAGAGGACGGCTTTGAAATCTATGTCCCCTCCACCGCCGGCGAAGCGCTCTGGCGCGAGCTGGTGCAGGTCGGAGGCCAATACGACCTGCAGCTCTGTGGGCTAGCAGCCAGAGACACTCTTCGCCTCGAGGCCGGCATGGCCCTCTATGGCAACGAGCTCGATGCGAGAACCCGTCCCGGTCAGGTGCGGCTGAGCCGTGTGGTCGATATGGACAAAGACGATTTTGTGGGCAAGCAGTGGCTTGTCGATCACCCAGAGCCCTCAGAGACCATCCTGGTGGGCCTGAAAGCAGAAGGCCGCCGCTCTGCTCGCGCGGGCTACCAGGTGATTGACCCAGGGACGATGGAGCCTGTGGGAACAGTGACCTCCGGCGCTCTTTCTCCCACCCTTGGACACCCGGTCGCGATGGCTCTGATTAATCGTGACTACAAAGACCCGGACACCGAGCTTCACCTGGACGTGCGCGGCCAGATGATTCCTGCCACAGTAATTCCCCTCCCCTTCTACCGGCGACGAAAGGACTAGCGATGTCAGACATCCCCGCCGACCTGCACTACACCTCCGACCACGAATGGGTGCGGGCTAATGGCTCTCTGCTCACCGTGGGGATCACCGCCTACGCCGCCGACGCTCTGGGTGACGTCGTCTACGTCGACCACCCGGCTGTGGGCTCGAGTGTGTCCGCGGGCGCCATTGTCGGTGAGGTGGAATCCACCAAATCAGTCGGAGAAATCTTTGCTCCTGTCTCCGGCACCGTGACAGAGACCAACCAGGCCGTGGTGGATGACCCGGAGCTTATTAACCGCGACCCCTACGGCGAGGGCTGGCTGTTCACGGTGGAGACCACCGAACAGCCAGAGCTCATGGACGCAGACGCCTACCGCGCATTGATTGGAGAGTAAATGGCCCAGCCTCAGTTCCAAGACCGCCATTTAGGAGTAGACGACTCCGCAGAGACCTTGATGCTGGAAGCCCTCGGGCTCGGATCTCTCGATGAGCTCATGGACAAGGCTGTTCCCGGTCACCTCCGCCAAGAAGACATCGCCTCGGTTATTCCTGAACCGGCCACTGAGGCAGAAGTGTTGCAGGAGCTTCGGGCCATGGCCGATGCCAACACTGCCCGCCGGTCGATGATGGGCCGGGGCTACTACGGCACCCACACCCCCTCAGTGATCACCAGAAACGTCCTGCAAAACCCCAGTTGGTACACCGCCTACACCCCCTACCAGCCAGAGATTGCCCAGGGTCGCCTGGAAGCTCTGTTGAACTTCCAAACCATGGTGGGCGATCTCACCGGGCTTCCTGTCTCGAACGCCTCGATGTTGGATGAGGCGACTGCCGTCGCAGAAGCGATGCTGCTCGCGAGACGTGCCTCAAAGTCCGCGTCGCAGGTGTTCTTGGTGGATAGCGATGTTCTCCCACAAACCCGCGCAGTGTTGGCGTCTCGGGCAGAGCCTGTGGGAATCGAATTAGTAGACACCGATTACAAGGGCGAGCTGCCAGAGGCGTTTGGTGCTGTCGTGCAGTACCCCGGGGCGTCTGGTCGGGTGTGGGACCCGGCAGCGGTCCTGGGTTCCCTCGCCGAATCCGGCGCCATCACCGTGGTGGCCGCCGACCTGTTGTCACTGACACTGCTTACCCCTCCTGGAGAAATGGGCGCCGATATTGCCGTTGGCACCACGCAGCGCTTTGGGATCCCGATGGGCTTTGGTGGTCCGCACGCCGGCTACCTCGCGGTGCGCCAGGGTCTAGAGCGTCAAATGCCAGGTCGTCTCGTCGGCGTCTCGCAAGACCGGTTTGGAAACCCCGCCTACCGTTTGACTCTGCAAACGAGAGAACAACACATCCGGAGAGACCGCGCCACCAGCAACATCTGCACTGCGCAGGTGTTACTGGCCGTGATGGCAGGACTCTTTGCCGTCTACCACGGTCCAGAGGGTCTTCGCCGGATGGCCACTGACATTGCCTCTCAGGCCGCAGGATTCGCACGCGTTCTCCGCGACGCCGGATTCGACGTCGTCCACGACCACTTCTTTGACACCGTGCAGGTCCGGGTGCCTGGCCGTGCGGCTGAATTCACCGCCAGGGCCATGGAGAACAACCTGCTCCTGACCGAAGTGGATGCCGACACAGTGCAGTTGTCGTTTGACCAAACAACCGCCGAAGCCTCTGGTCGTGGGGTGGGAAGCGCGGTATTCCAGGCGCTGTCTGCCACCTTCCAACTGACTGACTACCGAGGTGAGGCTGCCGACTCACCAGCCATTCCAGAAGAGCTCACCCGCACCTCTGATTTCCTGGGGCACCCAGTGTTTAACGTTCACCGCTCAGAAACCCAGATGATGCGGTATCTGAAGTCGCTGGCCGATAAGGACTACGCCTTAGACCGGGGCATGATTCCTCTCGGTAGTTGCACGATGAAGCTCAACGCCGCCACCGAAATGGAAGCAGTCACTTGGCCAGAGTTTGGAGGGTTGCATCCGTTTGCCCCGGCAGAAGACACCGCTGGATACATGGTGATGATGTCTCATCTAGAAACTTGGCTTGCCGAGCTCACCGGCTATGACTCGGTGTCGCTGCAGCCAAACGCCGGGTCACAAGGAGAGTTCGCAGGGCTTCTTGCAATCCGGGGCTATCACCGCTCCCGCGGCGATGACCACCGCACAATCTGTCTGATTCCCTCCAGCGCCCACGGCACCAACGCCGCCAGTGCGGTGCTTGCCGGAATGGAAGTGGTGGTCGTTGCGTGTAACGACCAGGGTGATGTCGATATTGACGACATCAGCGCCAAGATCGACGAACACGGCGACAACTTGGCGGCACTCATGGTGACCTACCCCTCGACCCACGGGGTGTATGAGCACCAGATCAAAGACATCACCGACAAAGTCCACGCCGCAGGCGGTCAGGTCTACATCGACGGGGCGAACTTGAACGCTCTGGTGGGCTTTGCCCGCTACGGCGACATCGGGGGAGACGTCTCGCACTTAAACCTGCACAAGACCTTCTGCATCCCGCACGGTGGTGGCGGTCCAGGTGTGGGACCAGTGGGCGCCAAAGCCCACCTGGCTCCCTTCCTCCCCGGACATCC
>CAJXYC010000014.1 GCA_913063365.1 uncultured Cellulomonadaceae bacterium | reverse complement strand
TGGTTGGCGAGTTGAACAAGAATGCAGATCGCATTTTGCGCGAGGAATTTGGGCTCACCTACAGCCAATTCCTCTTCCTGGTTCACCTTGACTCCGCGGGGACAGTGAGCTCAAGTGTTTTGGCGAAGAACATGGGTGTCTCTCGGGCAGCTGTCAGTAAGCGCGTTTCGTGGTTTACCAGCCGTGATTTGGTGCGCTCTGGCCACACCCCTTCTGACAACCGGGTGCTCACCCTGGCGTTGACCTCACAGGGCAAGAGGCTGGTTTCACAGATGTCAGACCACCTGGAACAGCGTTTTCGGGAGAGGTTTGATTCCTTTCACGGAGTCGACCTCGATGAGCTCAATCGCACCCTGCTATTGGTGCTCAATCACCTCCAACACCCGCAGGAAGCCGCCGTTACGCCATGACCAGGTTCACAGCCGCTCTGTCCTCCTACTCCTTTGCTCATCGCCCTCTGAACTGGCTGGCTTTGGCCAGCATCGCTGGAGCCACCATCGTTGGCGTGTTCTACCTATTTGATACGCGGGAACTTCTCGGTGTGTCGTTATGGGAAAAACCGCTCAAATTCCTGCTCTCCACAGCGGTGTACGCCCTGACCTTTTCCTGGTTTGCTGGGCTCATCACCAAGCGACGGCGCCTCGTTTGGTGGCTCGGGACTTTGATTGCATTGATGCTCGCCATTGAATTAATCATCATCATCGGGTTGGCCTCTGCGGGCCTGACAAGCCACTTCAACGTCAGTAACGGGTTTCAGATCGCTATGTGGTCGATTATGGCGTCAGGAATCTCGATTTTGTGGCTCCTCAGCTTCGCCGTGGGGGCCTTCTTATGGAATTCGCAGACCATCACAGGCGTTCTTCGCAACGGAATCAGGTGGGGCTTGTCAATAGGGCTAGCAGGGATGGGCCTTGCTTTCACCATGACACCTCCAAACCCCGACCAACTGAGCAATTTTGAGGGAATTGCAGGGGCACATACCGTCGGTGCCAGTGACGGTGGGCCAGGCCTGCCATTCCTCGGGTGGTCTACAATCGGCGGGGACCTGCGAATTGCCCACTTCCTTGGGATCCATGGTCTTCAGTTCATGCCACTCATCGGGCTGTGGCTGATTGCGTCTATTACATCTGTTGGGCTCCAACGCGCTCTGCTCCACGGGGCTGGAGTCACTTATGCGCTCCTTGTCGTAACGGTCTACGTCCAAGCTCTTGCCGGTGAATCCATCGTCGCTCCATCCGCTCTCACCATTGTGGCTCTCGTAACGTCTGTTGGTGTTGGGGTGCTGACGGGAACGGCTGTTCTCCTCAATGCGCGAACCGGAGCGAGGATTACGCGATGAAGGGGAGACGTCTTGCTCTGCTCAAATTGACATGAATCAGCACAGACACGCGAAGACTGACAGCCCTAAAATTCCCGGTTTTACCCGCCTGTACACTGAGAACGAGCAGTGCTAGCCCTCGTAGCTCAGCGGATAGAGCAGAAGACTTCTAATCTTTTGGTCGCAGGTTCGATTCCTGCCGAGGGCGCTTCCAGGGAATCATCCGGTGTTCGTGGGGCACACTGTCAGGTGCACGACGGCACAAGGGGTGTGGAATGTCTCTTTCTCCACTATTGACGGCTTTGTGGGTAGTCTCAGGCGTCACATTCCTCGTGGGAGGCGTGATTTGGCTTCTTCCCTTTTCTTCACGTGGATCGGACGATGAGCCCTCACCGTGGTCGCGCTTGGGGGAGACATTGATTGTCATCGCCGTGATTGTGGGAATTGCCAACCTTGCCGTTCTTGGTCTCGGCCGTTTTTTCTTTCCGCAGTTGCTCTAATCAAGAAGTATTTCCAATTCCAGCCATCGTTCCTCCAGCTCGCCCAGTTCTGTGAGGGTGGCCTGTCGGCCACTGTCGAGCGCAGCGAGAGCCTCGTGGTCGGTGGGGTCAACTCCGGTCACATCGTTATCGAGCGAGGCTAGCGTCTGCCTCAATGAGGCAATTTTTTTCTCGACCTTTTGGCGTTCTTTTTGCGCCTCCCGATGTTCTTTGCTTCCCGGCCGGAGAGCTGTGGGTTCGGGGGTTTCTGTACTCGGAGCTGGTGTGTCTCGGGCCGTGAGATCAGACAATGCTCGCGTCGCTGGCGAGGCCTCCAGCGCTAGATATTCATCGACACCTCCCGGAAGGTGTCGAAAGTGCCCGTCGATAATCGCGTATTGCTGGTCGGTGACGCGCTCGAGGAGATAACGGTCGTGAGACACGACAATGAGTGTGCCGGGCCATGTGTCGAGCAGGTCCTCCATTGCTCGGAGCATTTCGGTGTCGAGGTCATTGGTGGGCTCGTCGAGCAGTAAGACGTTTGGCTCCTCCAACAGTTCCATCAGAAACTGCAGCCTTCTGCGCTGGCCACCGCTCAGTTCGAAAACCCGGGCAGCCAGGTGAGCTGAGCTGAATCCCAATCTCTCCAAGAGTTGTCCGGGAGTCATCTCTACCCCGTCGGCACGGTAGGAGGTTTTCTTTCGGGCAATGACCTCACTGACCCGGTCTCCCCGAACAGCAGCGAGCGAGTCAAGCTTCTGGTCCAGCACACTGAGCTTCACCGTGGTGCCGCGGGAGATACTTCCTGAGCTCGGCTCGACTACTCCCGAGATCAGACCGAGCAAAGTGGATTTGCCCACTCCATTAGCGCCGAGAATTCCTGTCCGCTCGCCTGGAGCAAGCCGCCAGGTGAGAGGGTGCAAGACGGTGGTGTCTCCGTAGCTCACGCTTACGTGTTCAAGGTCGATGACTTTCTTTCCGAGTCTGGTGGTGGCCACTCTGCTGAGACTCACCGGGTCCCGGATTTCCGGGACGTCGTTAATCAGCGCATTGGCTTCTTTGATGCGAAACTTTGGTTTTGCGGTGCGGGCGGGAGCGCCTCGGCGGAGCCAGGCAAGCTCTTTTCTCAGCAGATTTTGTCTCTTCGCCTCGGTGACCGCGGCGCTTCTCTCCCTCTCGACACGCTGCAAGACATAGGCGGCATAGCCGCCCTCATAGGCGTCGACGACCCCGTCGTGGACTTCCCAGGTGTTTACGGTGCTGGCATCGAGAAACCAGCGATCGTGGGTAATCACGACAAGAGCTCCGGTACCGGTGGGCCAGCGGCGAGCAAGGTGATCGGAAAGCCAGGAGACTCCTAAGACATCCAGATGGTTAGTCGGTTCGTCAAGAAACAAGACATCCCATTCACCCACCAAAAGTGAGGCCAGAGAAACTCGTCTGCTTTGACCTCCGCTTAGCTCGCCAATCCGTGCCGACCAGTCCACATCGGACAATAAGCCGGTGATGACATCGCGGATTTTCGGGTCACTGGCCCACTCGTGTTCGGGGCGGGTTCCGACAACAGCCTCGGCGACAGACACTGAATCCGGAAAGAGGTCATCTTGGTCCAACAACCCCACTCGGATGGAGTTTCGCGCGATGACCTCACCTGAGTCTGGTTCTTGCACTCCCGCTAGAGCACGAATCAGAGTCGATTTACCCTCGCCGTTTCGTCCGACCACCCCAATACGGTCGCCGCTGTTCACCCCAATCGTGACGTTGTCGAGAACCGTTCTCGTGGGGTAGTCGATTGAGAGGTCTTTTGCACCGAGCAGATGGGCCACTGCCCGAGCCTAACTGGCTGAGAGTGGAGTCCGACCGGGGGAACTAGTCGCTACGCGCTTGGCGAGTGGGGGAACCCGGCCGGAAGGTTTGCCACATGATGACGACATAAATCACCACAGAAAGAGCCAGGAGTGGCCAGAAAATACTTTGGATAAAGCCAGAGGCAAACGCACCGATCATGAGCCCAATAGCCACCAAGAGAACTTTCAACAGCCCAATCTGCCACCAGGTGTACGTATAGGTTCCAAACAGACTCTTCATCGAGGCTCCTTAGTTCAGCAGGTCCTTCATTCCCTGGTAGATGAGGTTACTCGCCAGATCCGGGCTTACCCGGTTGGCCCACCACATCGTGGTGGCGTCAGAGCCGATCAGAATCCGACGACGATCGTTGGCGATGGCGTCAACAATCTGGCCTCCGGCCTCCTCGACGGGAACAACGCTCCGCTCCGGCGCGTCTGTCTCGCCACTTGGCACATCGATTCCGGAGTTCTGCGCGATGTTAGTGCCAATCGCTCCCGGATACACCACAGTCAGCTTCACATTGGACTCTCGGAGCTCGCTCCGGAGCCCCTCGCTCAGCAGATTGAGCGCCGCTTTTGACGCGCCGTAAACGGTCTGGCCTGGAACCGGAGCGTAGGAGCCCATGGACGACACATTGGTAATCGACGCCTCCGGGCGAGACAGCAGGTCCGGAAGAAAAGCTCGAATGAGCGCAAGTGGTCCACTGAAATTCACCGCCATGACCCGATCAATATCGGCATCTGTCAGCTCGGCGACGCGGACGAAGGGCTGGATAATTCCCGCCACGTTGACAACAGCATCAGCTGGGCCGAATGCGGCGCGGACTTTCTTCGGCACTGACGCAATACTCCGGCGGCTACTGAGGTCGGCTTTGATCGACAGAAAACGCTCACCGGCAGCACCGGCCAGTTTCTTCGTCGCTGTCAGCCAGGCCGGTTTGATGTCGAGCCCTGCGACACTGGCGCCCCGCCGGAGAAGCTCGAGAGCAACCTCACGGCCAATCCCGTTTCCTGCCCCGGTGACGACGAAAACTTTTCCAGAAATCTCCACGGATCTGTCCTTTCTGACGGGCTCTTCTCAGTGTAGGCGGGCGTCTCCCAAGGGTGCCAAGCGTCTAGAACACTTTTTGCCCAAGCCGCCTACGAACCCATTTCTCGGCTTCGATAGCCACAAACACCCCGAGCGCCACGGCCCCCACCACGGCCCAGCTTTCCAACGGTAGTGCGGTGCTCCCGAAGACCTGTTGTAGCGGAGGGAAGTAGACAAAGCCCAGCTGTAGTAACAGCAAGACTCCGATCACGGTGAGGACAACCCTGTTTCCCTTCACACTCCCCGCTCCAAGCGCGGGGGCGACAAACCGGCGGTGGTTCAAGAGCACGGCGACTTCCACAACCACCAGCATTGTCACCGCCGCGGTTTGGGCCTGCGCGAGGGGGACGCCCTCGGCAAGCTGCTCATAGAAGACCGCGAAGGTGGCGAGGACCGACAGCGCGGAGACAAACAGAATCCTTCCCAGCATTGACCAGGTAATTAACGACAAGGACTTGGGGTTGGGTCCTCGTTTCATCACCGTCTTTTCCGCTCTCTCCACAATCAACGCGAACGACAAGGCAACCGAGGTGACGAGGTTCACCCAGAGGATTTGGGTCGGTGTCACCGGAAGCGAGATGCCAAAGAGAATGGCCAGCATGATCAGGGCGGCCTCGTCTAAATCGGTGGCGAGGAGGAACAGCAATGACTTTTTGATGTTGTCGTAGACCCGGCGTCCCTCCCGGATGGCGTGGGAAATCGTGCTGAATCGATCGTCTGTGAGCACAATGTCCGCTGCCGCCCTGGCGGCATCAGTGCCCTTATCGCCCATCGCCACGCCAATGTGGGCTTGCCGGAGGGCAGGGGCATCGTTTACGCCGTCTCCGGTCATCGCCACAAAGTGCCCTCTGGCTTGGCTTAACGTCACTAAGCGCAGCTTGTGGGCCGGGGTGGCTCTGGCAATCACCGTGACCGTTTCTAACCTGTCGCCGAGCTCGTCATCTGACATCTGGTCGATATCGGAACCGGTGAGCACGCCGCCGTGCCCAAGCCCCAGCTCGCGGGCAATCGCCTGAGCGGTATCGGCGTGGTCCCCAGTGACCATGGCGACGTGAACACCCGCTTCGCGGCACTCCTCCAGTGCCCGAATCGCATCGGGACGGGGTGGGTCGATGAGCGCCACAAGCCCAAGAAACCGCGCGTCGTGTCGAGCGATATCGGCAGTTGTTGCGCCATCGGGTAGTGATACCGACGCCGCAGCCAACACCCGACGGCCCCGTCCCGCCTGTTCGGTGACCGTGTCTTCCCACCTCGAGCGGTCGTCGTCCCCGAGCGTTGAACCGCACAGCTCCATGATTTTTTCGGGGCTTCCTTTCAAATAGGCCGTCGTGCCGTTGCCTGAGCGGTGCAGGGTGGCCATATAGGAGTTATCGGCGTCGAACGGGACGCTGCCCACCCGTGGCATCGCCTGGGCAAGTTCGGTCCGGTTCACCCCCGCCTTCTCAGCCAGGGTGAGGAGGGCCAGTTCGGTGGGGTCTCCAGAGACGGTGACACGGTCGCCGTCGATTGCGACATCGCTGTCATTACACAGCGACAGTGCGTGGAGGAGTTCCGCGGCGGCTGTCATCGACGGCGAAAAATCCTGAATCTCCCCATCGGGGTGGTACCCCACTCCAGTCACGGTGTGACGGGTCTCGGGGGTGATGATTTCCACCACCGTCATTTCGTTTTGGGTCAGTGTGCCGGTCTTATCGGTAAAGACCACGTCGACTGATCCCAGTGCCTCAACGGCAGGGAGTCTTCGGACAAGAGCGCCGAGGGCCGCCAGCCGCTTCGCGCTCCACGCAAGCGCAAACGACACGACGGCTGGTAGTCCCTCGGGAATTGCTCCGACGGCAAGACCCACGATGGCGATGATGATGAACTGTTGATCGAGCTGATTGACAAAGAGCCCCCAGAGCAGGGTGATGGCAGAAATCACCAATACGGCAGCGGTGATTTGGCCGGCAAGTCTGTCCAGTCGCTGAGTGAGCGGGGTGCGCAAGGAGCGCACCTGCCGCACCATGTGGCCAATAGCTCCCAATTCGGTCCTGCCGCCGGTCGCCACGACCACTCCCCGTGCAGCCCCCCGCGTCACCGTGGTCCCGGCAAAGGCCATGTTCGACCGCTCCGCGAGCGGCACTCCTGCGGCCAGGGCGTCCGAGCTCTTGGCGACAGGAGCCGATTCTCCCGTGAGCGCAGATTCGTCTACCTCCAAGCCATCCACCTGAACTAGTCGACAGTCAGCCGGCACCCCCGCTCCCGCCTCGAGGAGAACCACATCGCCCGGAACGAGACGCTCGACGGGAAGGGTGAGGGTTGTGCCGTCCCGGATGACACGGCAGCTCGGGGAGAGAAGCTTATTGACCGCGGCGAGGGCGTTTTCCGCGCGGTATTCCTGGATAAAGCCGATGCTGGCGTTGATCACAATGACGGCCCCAATCACCACCGCGTCGACGTAATCGCCGAGATAGATAGTGAGTGCCACCGCGAGGGCGAGCACTGCGGTCAGCGGATTCGCAAGCTCTCTGGCAAATCGCCACAGCCATGACGGAGTCTCCGGTGCCGGCAGAGTGTTGGGACCAAACAGTGTGGTGCGCCTCGATACCGCGTCTGCGGTGAGGCCTGCTTCCAGTGAGGTCTCAAGAACGTCGGGGAGAGACCCAGTCTGGAGAGCTGACCATTCGTGTTCGCGGATGCGGTCCGGATGGATAGCGCTCACCTGGTCAGACTACGCCCGCGTTCTTTCCTCCGCTGGCGGGTCCGGGAGAACAATGGGGCCTGTTTCGAGAGCAAGATCGGCGTTCACGGGTGTCGGGGTTCGCCTGGCTGTTTGCGCCACGATGATGCCGGCGAGTACGAGTGTGGCGCCGACGAGTTGGAAGACATTCAAGGTCTCATTGAGCCACCACCACGCGACCACAAAGGCAAAGGCCACTTCACTGGTTGCAGCAATCCCGGCCGCGGTCGCGGAGAGGAGCTTGATGGCCTGCAGACTCATGAGGAACGTCACGAAGGAGCCAAGAACAATATTGGTCACCATCAGCGTCCACATCGGCGCGCTGAACTCTTCTAGCGCCCCACTAAGAGAGATTGATTCAATCCAGAGAGACGAGGGGATTGCCCACCAGCCGCTAAAGAATGCCCAGAACACCGAGGCGGCGAGCATGACCCAGAACATCAGCGCAAGTGGCGAAATGGTTTGCAGTTGTCTCTCTCCCATCAGCAGATAGGTCGACAGGCTGATGGCGGCGCCAAGGCCGGCGAGCACACCCCAGAGGTTCAGTGAGGCGTTCCAGAGCTGCGCGACGATGGCGAGCCCCAAGACGATCAGTCCAATCGACACCCAAATACGCGTTCGCACCCGCTCTTTAAACACAAGGAGGGCAAATAGCGCCACCATCGGAACAGCCAGGTATTCCAACAAGAGCGCGATTCCTACAGGAATGAGTTGTAGCGCGATGGCGTAGGTGGCCTGCAGCATCGCCACTCCTGCCACCCCCATGATGGCGACCGTGAGCCATTGTGATCGGGGCAGACGGAGTGATTGAGGGCTAATGAGTGCGAGGACGATGCCGGCAATGACCGCTGAGCCGAGGACTCGAAACTGGGTGACTTGAAGAGCGGTAAAGCCGGCTTCGATCATCACCTTGGTGAGGCTGCCGTTGGCGCCAAACAGGAGTGCTGCGCCGAAGGCGTAGATATATCCCATGGCGGCTATGACCTGCAGGTGTGGGCTGGCACGGCGAACAGCATGTCACATCTCATTCGTTTTTCCAGGCCGTTGGCGCGGTGACCTGATGGGTGTTTTGTGAGCTAGGGCAGTTAGCCTGTGACCGTGAAAACATATGTGCTCGCCGGAGGCTGTTTTTGGTGTTTGGACGCGGCCTATCGCGTTCTCCGCGGAGTCTCAGATGTGGTCTCTGGATATACCGGTGGTGACACCGACAACCCCACCTACGAGGCTGTGTGCACGGGTCGAACCGGCCACGCAGAAGCGGTGGCGGTGACATTCGACCCCGACCTAATTCCCTCTGACGTGATCTTGGATGTGTTCTTCACCATTCACGACCCACGGCAGCTCAATCGCCAGGGTGCCGATGTTGGTACTCAGTATCGGTCTGCCATGTTTTATCGCGACGAGGAAGAAAAGGCGTTGTTCGAGGCTGCCCGGTCTCGGGCTGAGCAGATGTGGGATGGGGGAGTAGTCACAGAAATCACCCCCCTTGGCACTTTTTTTGACGCCGAGGAGTACCACCAAGACTTCTTCGCCAAAAACCCCACCCAGGGCTACTGCCTCGCAGTCGCTGCTCCTAAGGTGAAGAAAGTCCGGCAGAGCTATCAGGAGTATCTCCGCTCCTAAGGGTGTCCACACCCGAGAAAGCGACTGAGTTCTCCACGACTTGTCACAGTCGCCCGAGGGTCGTTGTGGTCCTTGCCATCGTGAGCGTGCTCAGACCGAGCGTCTTCTCACGAAAGGACAGCAATGAACACAGTGACCGCGGCCGGAATTATCGCCACCACCCCTCGCCACATTCAGACGGAAGAGGGGCTCGACATTACGAGCTTTCGCCTCGCCTCCAACCGCCGACGCTACGACGACGAATTGCAGCAGTGGGTGGACGTGGACACCAACTGGTACACCGTCGTGGCCTTCCGCGCTTTGGCGGCCAACGCCGAAAAGAGCTTGAAGAAAGGAGACCGGGTTGTGGTGTCTGGCCGGGTTCGAATCCGAGACTGGGAACACGACTCGGGAAGTGGCACCTCGGTGGAAGTGGAAGCAGACGCCTTGGGTCACGACCTGCTGTGGGGGACCACGACCTACTCCAGAACCGCTTTGTCAGAGGAGGACGACGAAGAGGAGTGATCAGCCGGGCCCGTAGACTGGGCACATGGCGGAATTCATCTACACCATGATCAAAGCCCGCAAAAAAGTGGGCGAAAAAGTCATCCTCGACGACGTCACGATGTCGTTCTTCCCCGGAGCAAAAATCGGAATGGTGGGGCCGAACGGGGCGGGAAAGTCGACCATTTTGAAGATCATGGCTGGTCTCGACGAGCCCAGTAATGGAGAGGCCGCTCTCACGCCTGGTTACTCAGTCGGCATTCTGATGCAAGAGCCGGAGCTCGATGAGTCCAAGACCGTCATCGAAAACGTGCGGGATGGAGTCCGGGAGATTTACTCGAAAGTCGAGCGCTTCAACGAGATTTCGGCACAGATGGCCGAACCAGATGCGGATTTCGATGCGCTGATGGCAGAGATGGGCACCCTGCAAGAGGCAATTGATGCGGCGGATGCCTGGGATTTGGATAGCCAGCTTGAGCAGGCCCTTGATGCCCTTCGATGCCCACCCTCCGACGAGTCCATCACCCACCT
Source organism: uncultured Cellulomonadaceae bacterium (assembly GCA_913063365.1). GTDB lineage: Bacteria > Actinomycetota > Actinomycetes > Actinomycetales > Microbacteriaceae > Pontimonas. The sequence continues at coordinate 12,896 of CAJXYC010000014.1, read as the reverse complement.
GTCAGGGGGTGAGAAGAGGCGGGTGGCGCTGTGCAAGCTGCTGCTGGAAAAGCCCGACCTTCTCCTACTCGACGAGCCCACGAACCACCTCGATGCAGAGAGCGTGTTGTGGCTCGAGCAGCACCTCGCTAAGTATCCAGGCGCTGTGATCGCCATCACGCACGACCGGTACTTCCTCGACCACGTCGCTCAATGGATTGCAGAAGTTGACCGAGGTCGCCTCTATCCCTACGAGGGCAACTATTCGACCTATCTGGAAAAGAAGGCTGAGCGCCTCGACGTTCAGGGCAAGAAAGATGCCAAGCTCGCCAAACGCTTGGCAGAAGAGCTCGACTGGGTGCGCTCGAACCAAAAAGGCCGGCAAGCAAAGTCCAAAGCACGTTTGGACCGTTATGAGGAAATGGCAGAAGAGGCCGAGCGGACGAAGAAGCTCGACTTTGACGAGATTCAGATCCCGCCAGGTCCCCGTCTTGGCTCTCAGGTCCTCGAGGCATCAAACCTGAAGAAGGGCTTCGGCGACCGAGTGCTGATCGACAACTTGAGTTTTTCACTGCCACGAAACGGGATCGTCGGAATCATCGGCCCGAACGGAGTGGGAAAGTCAACCCTGTTCAAGACGATTGTCGGGCTGGAGCCGCTCGATGGTGGCGAGCTAAAAATTGGTGACAGCGTCAAGATCAGCTACGTGGACCAGGGCCGCGAGGGCATTGACCCCAACAAATCACTCTGGGAGGTCGTCTCCGACGGGCTGGATGTGATTCAGGTGGGGAATGTAGAAATCCCCTCTCGTGCATATGTGTCGAGCTTTGGGTTCAAGGGTCCGGACCAGCAGAAAAAGGCCGGTGTTCTTTCGGGTGGCGAGCGAAACCGCTTGAACTTGGCGATGACGCTGAAACAGGGTGGGAACCTTCTGCTCTTGGATGAGCCCACAAACGACCTCGACGTGGAGACATTGGGAAGTTTGGAAAACGCGCTTCTTGAATTCCCCGGTTGCGCCGTCGTCATTACCCACGACCGCTGGTTCCTCGACCGGGTGGCCACCCACATCCTCGCCTACGAGGGCACAGAAGAGGACCCTGCCAACTGGTACTGGTTTGAAGGGAACTTCGAGGCCTACGAGGAAAACAAGATTGAGCGGCTGGGACCGGAGGCCGCCACTCCACACCGCTCGACCTATCGAAAACTCACCCGCGACTAGTCGCAGGTCTTTCCCTCGGATGCCCAACACCGTCACCATTACTGACCGCGCCCAAGCAGGCGACGTGGTGAGCTTTTTGCGCCGAGCACAACGGGTCTTGGACGGTAGCGCGCGGCTGATTGCCAGCGACGGGTTCTTGCAGTGCTACGTCGGGATTCTTTTCCCTCGAGGGCTCCTCGACAAGACCCCGACGGTCCTCGGGCTTCGAGTCGTGGAAGTCCTGCCTACCGACTCGGTCGATACAACCGTCCCGCTCGAGTCACTCATCCACCGTGTTCAGGCGGCACTGGATCGAGACGGCGATGTGGTGGTCACCATGCCGACGGCCGCCCCCTCTCTTCAGTGGCCGACCATCACTCCGCCCCGAGATGGGTGGAAGCGTCGGCTGAATGTGACGACATCGCTGCTTGCGGATGTCGCGAAGAAGGGGGTGCAGGCCATTCGAGAGGGTTTACCTGAGGATGCGGGGGAGCCAGTGGTCCAGCGAATTCGCGCCGAGGTGTGGGGCCAGCCTTTGCCGCATAAGAGAGCCATCCCGTGGGCGGCGGGGTTTGCCGCTGACGCCCTCGGTTTTCTCGGGCAACGACAACTTGCTGTTCACACCAACGGTCTGTGGGTGCGGCTCTCTAGCCAGCACGGCTATGTCTTGGTGAAAGGTAAGGAAGCGCCTGAGGGACTCGGTGAGCCGGAGGACTAGTCCTCGAAGGTGTTCACCATGCTGAAAGCTGCACGCTCCAGGTAGTCCCAGAGCATCTGCCGATCGAGCTCGGCGAGGTTCAATTCGTCGACAGCAACCCGCATGTGACCGAGCCAACGGTCTCTCGCTTCTGGGTTGACTTTGAAGGGCTGGTGCCGCATTCGCAAACGTGGGTGCCCGCGCTGCTCGGAATACGTGTGTGGTCCACCCCAGTACTGTTCCAGAAACGATCGCAGTCGCCAGACCGCGCCCTCCATGTCGTCGTCGGGGTACATCGGTCGGAGCACTGGATCGTCCTTGATGCCCTCGTAGAAGCGACGAACGAGACGCTCGAACGTCTCGTGACCACCAATCTGGTCAAAGAAAGACTCGCCGTGGCTCACGCCTCGGGTGTGCCCTCGCCGCTGGGTGAGACGCCTCGCCTGCTAGGGCTTCGCACGCCTTCGAGACCGTCCAACACCGCTCGGTTCAGCGGCGGCACATCAATTCCTGCGCTATCGAGGGCAGTCTTCAGATCCTCGTGAAGAGCGCGCTTCGCTGTCCATTGCTCGCCGCCTCGCACTTTCAGCACCAGACGCATGATGAGTGCTTCTGCGGAAATAGATTCCAAGCCCCAGACTTCGGGGTCTTCTAAGACTTTGCGACGCCACTCGGGACGGGCGCTAAACGCTTTGGCAGCGGCTAGCAGAGTGTCCTTGACGGCGTCGATGTCTGACTCGTAGGGCACAGGAAGGTCCACCACTACTCGGGCCCAGTCTTGGGAGTAGTTTCCTACCCGCAGGATTTCCCCGTTACGGACAAACCACAGCGTTCCGTCCACATCGCGAATTTCGGTGACGCGGATGCCCAGTCGCTCGACGACGCCGGATACTTCCCCGACGTTCACGATGTCGCCGACTCCGAGCTGGTCTTCAAAGACCATAAACAAGCCGTTTAAGACATCGCGCACGACAGATTGGGCACCAAAACCCAGGGCAGCACCCAAAATTCCTGCTGAGGCGATCAGCGGAGTGACCGAGACCCCGACATCGGCCAGCACCATCAGTACGACGATGATGCCGATTGTCCACCCGGCAAAACCGTTGAGGACCGAGCCCATTGTTCGGGTTCTCTGCACCCGTCGCATCGCCTCAACTGGGCTCGTCGTGAGCGCCTGGGTGTCTTCAGCTCCGTGGCGCTTTTTCACTCCCGTGACCACGCGGTTGACGACGCGTTGAATTGCAAAACGGAACACCAACAGTGTCAAGATTCCGCCAAGCAGCGTCAGTCCCACCCGGGCGACCGTTTCGTCTTCGGTCAAGAAAGAGCCGATTGTGTCGATCCAGCTCACCGTCTCGTCATCCACACGGTCATGCTAACCATCAACTAGCGAGAGCGAGAATCGCACTCCTGTGCCTGCCTCGCACGAACGAGTCCCGCGCGGTGCTCCACGATGATCCGTCGGAGTGCGGCAGGACCGTCATTTGTCTCCAGCCAGTGATTGGTGGCATCCAGCAGAGCCTCGCTCGTTATCGCCGAGGGAAACAATCCCTCTACGAGGTATTCGGCCATTTTGTATGTCCGGGATTCCCAGATGTGTTGGAGCGACTCGAAATAGGGCTCGATAAGGCCCTCCAGGAGTGCCGGGTCATTCACGTGCCCGATACCCGCGGTCATCGACCGAACAATCACGTTGGCAAGTTCATCGTTGGATAGCAGCTCGTCAAACGTCTGCTTCTTGACCTTGGAGGTGGGAACCATGGCTCGTAGGCGAGCAGCTGCCTGTTGGCCATTGGAAGTGTTGTCGCTTTCTAGTAGCTCATCGATTTCCGCACTGCCGGCGAGGCCGAGAAGAACACGCCCTCCCAGCAGCTCCCAGCGCAAGTCGGTGTCGATCTCCCTTCCGGGCAGCGTGAGCGTTCCCTCGAGAAGCCCCAGCAGTGTCTCGCCGTGGTGTGGCGCACACGCCATCTGTGCGAAGGCCTTTAAGAGCTGGAACTGCAGGTCACTGCCCGCTGCGGCTTCTTCGGTTAGCTTCCAGAGCTTGTCCGCGACGGCGGGTTGGATGTCGGCGACAGTGCTCGGGTCCGCATAGAGCTTCGTCGCCACTTGGAGCTGTCCGAGAGCGGTGCGAATAGTGGTGCTTTCTGTCTCGGCGCCGATATTTCCCAGCACCAGTCGGCGGAAGTCCGTGGCCGACATTTCCGCATCCCGAGTGGCGTCCCATGCTGCGGAGAGCACGAGGGACCGTGCCAAGGGCGAGGAAATCTTGTCCAGGTGAGACTGTGCGAAGGTCTCAGACTGTGGGTCCAAGCGAATCTTCGCGTAGGCGAGGTCATCGTCGTTGATCAGAATCATGTCGCCTCGGTGCAGCCCCACAAGGTCTGTCACTTCCGTTGACTCACCGTCGATATCGCATTCCACCCGGTGCACTCGGGTGACCTTGCCGCCTTTGTCTTCGTAAATGCCGATGGCGAGGCGGTGGGGGCGGAGCGTTGGCCAGTCGGCGGGAGCTGTTTGCGTAATGGCACACCGGGTAATCAGGCCCTTCGCATCGGTCTCGATTTCGGGACGCAGAGTATTGACGCCGGCAGTTTGGAGCCAGAGCGCGCTCCACTGTGTGAGGTCGCGTCCGCTCGTTGCCTCAAGTTCGTCCAACAAATCAGATAACTCGGTGTTCGACCAGGCGTGGCGTTTGAAGTAGTTGCTGACACCTCGGAAAAATTCGTCACGACCAACCCACGCCACTAACTGCTTCAGAACAGAACCGCCTTTGGCGTAGGTGATGCCGTCAAAGTTCACCTGGACGTCTTCGAGGTCATTAATGGCCGCCACAATCGGGTGGGTTGAGGGCAACTGGTCCTGTCGATACGCCCAGCTTTTTTCCATTGCCTGGAATGTGGTCCAGGCTTCTGTCCACTCGGTGGCCTCCGCGGTGGCAATCGTCGATGCCCACTCCGCAAACGACTCATTGAGCCATAGATCGTTCCACCAGGTCATCGTGACCAGGTCGCCAAACCACATATGCGCGAGCTCGTGCAAGACCGTGACGACGCGTCTTTCGCGCATGGCGTCTGATACGGCACCACGAAAGACGTAGGCCTCGGTGAAGGTCACCGCCCCGGCGTTTTCCATCGCACCGGCATTGAACTCCGGGACAAACAATTGGTCGTACTTATCGAATGGGTAGGCCACTCCAAAGGCCTCTTCGAAGTACGCGAAGCCTTTTTTCGTGATGTCGAAGATGTAGTCAGCGTCGAGGTATTCCCGCAACGACTTTCGGCAGAAGATGCCAAGCGGGATGGTCTTGTTGTTGGAGCTTGTCAGTGAGTCACGCACCACGTCGTAGGGGCCGGCAACGAGGGCCGTGATGTAGCTAGAAATCCGTGGGGTGGGACCAAAGTCAAAGCGGGCGTGATCGCCCTCGATATCGGGGGTGGGTGTCGGCTGGTTGCTGACCACCTGCCACTCTTTCGGGGCAGTTACCCGGAAGTGGAAGGCGGCCTTGAGGTCTGGCTGCTCGAAGACCGGGAACACGCGTCTGGAATCGGGGACCTCGAACTGGCTGTAGAGGTAGACCTCCCCGTCAACGGGATCGACAAACTTATGCAGTCCCTCTCCACTCCGGGTGTAGGCGAAATCCGCTTCGATTCGCAAGACATTGGTGGACGCCAAATCCGATAGGGCAATCCTGTTTCCATCAAAGGTGTTCGTGTCGAGCACGACACCGTTTAGTTCAATCGAGTGGACCGTGTCAGCGAGGGCATCGATAAAACTTGAGCTTCCGGGAGTCGCGCGAAATTCAATTTCTGCGATCGTGCGGAACGTTTCCGATGATGCAGCCTGCGAGATATCAATATCCAAGACATATGACTTAGTGGTGATGTCCCGCGCTCGCCTCTTGGCCTCTGAGCGGGTGAGATTCTCTCCCGGCACTAACTACGTCCTTCCATTGCGGTCCAGAGCACATCCGGTCGTGACGACCAAGAAGTTGGTGACGCCCGGTGTGAAGCTATTGCTTCTTTTCGTCGACCGAGACCTCGACGGCCTCGAGAATTTCCTCTGCGTCGTCCGTCACCTTGGGCGTGATTGGCTTCATGTCTTCGAGGCTTGGCGGCTGGAGACTGGTGATTTCTAGGTCGACCTCAGTCGCGGCCCGGCGCATCTTCTGCACGTAGTCTTCGAGCATCGTCTGTTGCCGGCGGAGATCTGTCATGTGGCTTTCTGCGTCGCTCACCATCGAGTTCACGAGGTCCTCGGTGTCGCGGGCAATCGAGCGTGAGCGATTCACCGTCTCGGAGATCAGGCGCTCTGCATAGGAGCGCGCCTCTTTGGTGAGCTCATCGGCGCGACGCTGGGACGCCTTGAGGACTTCGTCGGCCTCATTACCCAGGTCAGCAGCACGCTTCGCGGCGTTTTGCACGTGGTCATCAGCCTGTTGGTAGGCCTTCTGGGCGTACTCGTCAGCTTCTTCGTGGATGGTCGCGCGGGCGCGTTCCGCCTCATCGATTTGCTGACGAATTGACGCATCCGTTGCGACGGCGCGCTCCTGGGCGGCGTGGAGAAGCTCAGAGGCCTCTCGCTTCAGCTGCTCAACCTGGCGGGAAGCCTCGGCCTTAATCTCCGCCACCTGCTTTTCTGCTTGAGAAATCATCGTGGCGGATGCTCGCTCGGCACGAGTTCGGGTATTTGTTGCTTTCGCGATCTCGTCGGCAGCTTGCTGGCGGAGCTGGGCAGCTTCACGTTCAGACTCGAGCCGAAGATCCTCGGCAGCACGCTGCGCATCGGAGGTGAGCTTCCTGGTTTCCTTGGCGGCTTCTTCGCGAACCCGAGTCGACTCACTGCGGGCGCTCGCAAGAACTTCTGCGGCCTCTTGGCTTGCCTCCTGGACGATTTTCTGTGACTGAGCCTCAGCGAGACGAAGGGTTTCTTCGAAGGCCGAGCCCAGCTCGGCAAAGCTCGGCTTACCTCGGTCCGCCCGGTCGTTAGCTTCTTTAATCTCCCGGGTGAGTCGCTGCTGCGTGCGCTCAGCTTCGGCGCGCTCTTCCTCGAGCCGTTCGACCCTCTCAGTGAGGTCGCGAACGAAGCGGTTGACCTCATCAGGGTCATACCCGCGAACGGCACGGCGAAAATCGGGTGTGCTCACACGCCTCTCCAACCACAGTTGACCCCCTCACAATACGGGATAACCGGGTGGGTTTGGTAAACACTCAGCACACTGTGACCTGGGGAAAGCCCGCTTAGACTGAGGGAACTATGCGCATTCACCTCGCCACCGACCACGCTGGACTGGAGCTCCTGCGAGACCTCGCCGAGCATCTATCCGACAGCGGACACGAGGTAGTCGATCACGGTCCACGCGACTACGACGCCACCGACGACTATCCAGGCTTTTGTATTCGTGCGGCCCAGGCTGTCGTGGACGACCAAAAAGGCGGCATCGAGGCCCTCGGAATCGTGCTCGGTGGGTCCGGAAACGGCGAACAAATGGCGGCAAATAAGGTGCCGGGCGCGCGCGCCGCATTGATTTGGAATCGCGACACAGCCGTTCTGGCGAGAGAGCACAACGACGCAAATATCGCCGCGGTCGGAGCGCGCCAGCACGCCTTCGACGAGGCTGTGTTGCTCATCGAGGCCTTTATCGCAACGCCGTTCACGGGAGACGAGCGCCACAGCAGAAGGATTGGCCAGATTCGCCATTTCGAGGACACCGGTCAGGTCCCCGAGACCGGCCAGACGTACTCCTAAATGCCAGAGGGGCACACCGTCCACCGCGTGGCGGTCCTGTTTCGAGACGTCTTCGTTGGGCATCCGGTGGAGGCCTCCAGCCCGCAAGGGCGTTTTCGAGATGGTGCGGAGCTGATTTCTGGCCAGGTGATGAGCGATGCCTGGGCAGTGGGCAAACAGCTCTTTGTCTCCTGGTCCGGAGGAATGGTGTTGCGCGTGCACCTCGGAATTTATGGGGCCTGGAGTGTGGCGGGGGATACGAGCGAATCAAGTATCGGCGCCCCTCGAACCAGACGGGAAGAGGGTTTTCGGCGGGCCGCCGAGGACTCGTTTCCTCCAGAACCGATCGGTCAAGTCCGACTCCGACTCCTCTCCGATGCAGTCGTTGCCGATCTGCGCGGCCCCACAGCCTGCGAGCTGCTCACCCCCGACGAAGCGTCCGACCTGATGGCCACTCTCGGTCCGGACCCTTTGGTGGGGAAACCTGCCAAGAACAAGGCTCGTTTTGTCGAAAAGTTTCAGGCATCGAGCACTCCCATTGGGGTGGCACTGATGAACCAAAAGATGGTGAGCGGCATCGGCAATGTCTACCGAGCAGAGCTGCTGTTTCGTCACCGTCTCGACCCCTGGCAACCGGCAAAGTCGCTTACTCAGGAGCAACTAGAAGACCTCTGGGATGACTGGACGGTCCTGTTGAAACAAGGTGTGAAAACCGGAGTGATGGTGACGCGGGGCGACCTCACCCCTGCGGGACGTCGGAAGGCGCTTCGCAGTAGCTCCTGGCGCCACTATGTCTATAAGCGAACAGGCTCGCCCTGCCTCGCGTGCGGGACACCGATTGCGATGGCGGAAATGGCGACCAGGAAGCTGTACTACTGCCCCCAGTGCCAAGACGCCACACCACCAACCGGTGGATAGGCTGGGCTCGATGCTGCTTCGCTCTGGCCTTCTCCCCGGCCTCCGGGAGGCACTGGTCGATCTGCGACTGGGCGACGGAGTCATCCAGGCCATCGAACCCGCGGGGTCGCTCTCACCTGAGCAGGACGAAGAGGTCATCGACCTTGAGAGCCGTGTGGTTCACCCGGGCCTCTGGGACGAGCACGTTCACCTCGGGCTGTGGGCGGACTACCGACGCGGAGTCCCTCTTGAATCGGCAACATCGGCAGCGGAAGCTGCCCAGCTGATGGCGAACGCCGAGAGCTCTGGTGATGTGCGCGTGGGGGTGGGGTACCGAGACGGCCTCTGGCCTGATCAGAAGTCAGCTGCCACACTCGATGCCCTTTCCGGTGCTGAGCCGTGGGTGTTGTGGAGTGTCGACGTCCACGCCTGCTGGCTCAATTCGGCAGCGATCAAGAAATTCGGCATGGACCGCTCGAATGAATCTGGCGTGTTTGTCGAACTCGATGCCTTCGGGCTTGCCGAGCAGATGCGAAATGTGGCGCCTGAGGTCAAAGACCAATGGGTAGAGGAAGCGCTCGCTGACGCACACCGGCGCGGAGTCGTGGGTGTTGTGGATTTCGATTTCGACGACAACCTCGTCAACTGGCGGCGTCGACGCTCGAATGGTTCGTGGTCGACCAGGGTCGAAACGGCCGTCTATCCGGATTATGTGGCGAGGGCTATTGACGAGGGCCTGACATCGGGGGCTGATGTGGCGCCGGGCGTCACTCTCGGTTACCTCAAGGTGATTACCGATGGGTCCCTCAATACCCGCACGGCCAGGTGTTGTGAGCCGTATCTGGGAATTGACGGCGTTGAATACGGGCGGATGAACTACGAGACAGATGTTCTCCGCGGTTTGCTCGAAACCGCGCGGGATCACGGGCTGGTCCCTGCGTTCCACGCCATTGGTGACGAAGCGAACCAGACGGTCCTCGACCTCTTCGCGGACGTCGGCATCGGCGGGCGGATTGAACACGCGCAGCTGCTTCGCCAAGACGATCTCTCCAAGTTTGCCAGCCTGGGTGTGACGGCGAGTGTCCAGCCACAGCACGCGGTCGACGACCGCGATGTGGCAGACCGCTACTGGGCTGATCGAACCGACCGGGTGATTCCGGTCCGTGCGCTGTTGGACGCAGGCGCCCACGTGGTCTTTGGCTCAGACGCTCCTGTCTCCGCACTGGACCCCTGGGCCCAAATTGCCTCCGCTGTCACCAGGAGTGACCACGGCCGGGGACCGTGGGAGCCGGGGCAGGCCGTGTCGGTGGCCGCGGCTCTTTCGTGCTCCGCGAGAACCACCCTGGAGGTGGGGCAACCGGCAGACATCATCTCTCTTGGGGCGAACCCATGGTGGCTAGAAGATGCTCTGGGATCCACCCCGGAAAAGCTTGCTGAGGCTCTTCGTCAGGTGCCTGTCGACCTGACAGTGGTGGACGGAAAAGTGGTCCACACAGAGCTGTAAATGGAGGGGATGACGGGAATCGAACCCGCACCATCAGTTTGGAAGACTGAGGCTCTACCATTGAGCTACATCCCCACGGCGGACACCATCGTATCCCATGGCATCCCTGTGGTTTCGGTCTGACCCGCTGGGCTAGACTGTGCCGGGCTGGTTGCGCGTGAGGACGTGTGTTCCAGTGTGTGGGCTGATGGGAATCCTTTCGGGGCGTAGCTCAGCTTGGTAGAGCGCCCGCTTTGGGAGCGGGAGGCCGCAGGTTCAAATCCTGTCGCCCCGACCAGCCCTGTGACGACAGATAGGAAAGAGACTTCGTGCCCAGTACGACAACAGAGAAACTGAGCCCCACCCGGGTCAAGCTGACAATTGCGGTTCCGCCGGAAGAGCTGAAGCCGAGCATCGACCACGCTTATAAGCACATCGCCGAGCAGGTGACAATTCCTGGCTTCCGCAAGGGCAAGGTGCCGCCGCCGATTATTGACCAGCGCATTGGCCGGGGCGAAGTGTTGAACCACGCCGTCAGCGAGGGACTAGATCGCCTGTTCCAGCAGGCCGTGGCCGACGAGGGGCTCTCCACTCTGGGTCGCCCCGAAGCAGACGTCACGCAGTGGCCGGAGGAAAAGGACTTCAGCGGTGACCTCGTGGTCTCGGTGGAGGTCGATGTTCGCCCAGAGTTTTCCCTTCCGGACTATGCCAAGTACACCCTCGAGGTGGAGGCACTTTCTGTTGACAAGAAAGCCGTTGACGCTGAGCTGGACCAGTTGAGAGAGCGCTTTGCCTCGTTGGTATCGGTCGACCGACCAATCAAGACAGGCGATTTTGTGCAGATCGACCTGGTGGCGACCATTGGCGACAACACCATCGACACCGCCAACTCGATCAGCTACGAAGTGGGCTCTGGGCAGCTCATCGATGGCATTGATGAAGCGCTCGACACCTTGACTGCGGGCGAGACCACCACCTTCGCCTCAGAGCTTGTGGGTGGTGATCACGCCGGCGAGACCGCGAACATCGAAGTCACTGTGCTGTCGGTGAAAGAGCGAGAACTCCCCGAGGCCGACGACGATTTTGCTTCCATTGCGAGCCAGTTCGACACGATCGACGAGCTCCGCGAAGACTTGAAGAAAGAAGTTGAGCGAAAGGGACGCTTGGCCCAGGCGCAAGAAGCCCGCGACAAGCTCGTGGAAAAAATGGTCGGCGAGCTTGACCTGCCGCTGCCAGAGGCCGTCGTGGAGCAGGAAGTCCACCGTCACCTGGAGCAGGAAAACCGTCTCCAGGACGACGAACACCGCAAAGAGGTGACCGAGTCGACCGGCAAGTCCCTGCGCACGCAGTTTGTGTTGGATGAGCTGGTCTCCACTCTGGAAGTGCAGCCCACGCAAGACGAGCTCTCGACCTACCTTGTGCAGTCAGCCGGCCAGTACGGCATGGAGCCCGCGGAGTTTATCCAGGCGCTGAACCAGCAAAACCAGCTGGGTGCAGTAGCCAATGAAGTCTCGCGCTCGAAGGCACTATCCCAGGCGCTTAAGTCTGTGACGGTCAAAGACAGCAAGGGAAAGAAAGTCGACCTGAGTGACTTTTTGGGTGAGGTCGGCACACCCGCTGAGTCAGACGGACACGACCACTAAGCAAGCCTCTGCCGAGGGCGAACAGGCCCCGGCGTCGCGTGCCTGCCCCAGTACTGTCGAGACCAACGCCATCACACGAGTTTGAGGAGATCATGGCTGAACCGATGATGCAACAGAGCGTCTTTGATCGCCTGTTGAAAGACCGGATTATCTGGCTGGGTTCAGAAGTCCGCGACGAAAACGCCAATGAAATCGCGGCCAAGCTGTTGCTCTTAGCGGCAGAGGACCCCGAGAAAGACATCTACCTCTACATCAACTCACCCGGTGGATCAATCACAGCGGGTATGGCGATTTACGACACGATGCAGTTTGTTCCAAACGACATCGTGACAGTCGGAATCGGAATGGCCGCCTCCATGGGTCAGCTTCTGTTGACCGCTGGCACAAAGGGCAAGCGCTACATCACCCCCAACGCCCGCGTCCTGCTCCACCAGCCACACGGTGGTTTTGGTGGAACAGCGAGCGATATTCAGACTCAGGCCCAGCTGATCAACGACATGAAAAAGCGTCTCGCAGAAATCACGGCAGAGGCCACGGGCAAGACCGTCGAGCAAATCATGGCCGACGGTGACCGCGACAAGTGGTTCGATGCCGAGGAATCACTCGAGTACGGATTTGTCGACCACATCCGGGCCTCGGCGAGCGACGTCATTGGTGGCGGCGGAACTAAACAAGCGAAGAAGAAGTAGGCGACGACATGACTTTCCGTTTTGACCCCCAGGCGCGCTACATCCTGCCGAGCTTTGAAGAGCGCACGAGCTACGGCTTCAAACGCCAAGACCCCTACGCCAAGCTGTTCGAAGACCGCATTGTCTTTCTTGGCGTCCAGGTGGATGACGCCTCCGCCGACGACGTGATGGCTCAGCTCCTGGTTCTCGAAAGCCAGGACCCCGAGCGCGACATCGTGATGTACATCAACTCACCCGGTGGCTCGTTCACGGCCATGACCGCGATTTACGACACTATGCAGTACATCCGGCCCGAGGTGCAGACGGTGGTGCTTGGGCAGGCTGCCTCCGCTGCCGCGGTGATTCTTGCCGGAGGAACTCCAGGCAAGCGACTGGCTCTGCCAAACGCACGAGTGCTGATTCACCAGCCAATGATGGGTGAAGCAGGTCGCGGGCAGGCCTCTGACATTGAAATCCAGGCCAAGGAAATCTCCCGTTTGCGCGAATGGTTGGAGCAGACCCTGGCGAAGCACTCGAACCGCACGATTGAGCAAATCAACCAGGACATCGATCGGGACAAGATTCTGACCGCCGACGAGGCGCT
>CAJXYC010000013.1 GCA_913063365.1 uncultured Cellulomonadaceae bacterium | reverse complement strand
TTGTCGTCAATCCAACCCAAAAACTCCCAAATCATGCGGAAGTCTTCAATTTGGTTGATCAGCGGAGTTCCTGTCAGTGCCACCAGAAGCGGGTGCTGAAGTCTCGCTCGAACAGTCTTGGCGATGGCTTGGACCATCTTCGAGCGCTGCGATTCACGGTTTTTAATGAAGTGCGCTTCGTCGACAACCATTCCCCGCAGGTCAAACTTCGATAGCCATCCGACGTGACGGTCAAGAATGTCGTAGTTCACGACGAACACGTCGCTAAACGCGTCGACTTCACTACCGTCCCCGTGGACAACGGTGACGCGTCTCGCGGGAATCCACTTCTCCACCTCGCGCGCCCAGTTCATCTTCACCACATTGGGAACAACGACTAACAACGGGAAGGCATCGGTCACATCCGCTGCCATAAGTGCCTGCGCCGTCTTTCCAAGCCCCGGCTCATCGGCGAGCAGGAAGGTTCGGTGACCCTGTCTGGCGGCTTGGACCACCCTGGCTTGGTGAGGCATCAGCTCGAGACCCCCCGGTGTCGCCAGGGACAACGGCTCGGGAAGCGACATACACGCCGACCCACCACCTGCGCCCTGCTCGAATGCCCGGAACAAGGGATCAATCAGCTCCCAGTTGAGCAGGAGACCTTCTGCTTTTCCGCTGGATTGTGAATAGGCGGCGAAGTCCGGGGCCATAAACGGATTGGCAAGCTGTGCGTGCCGGACAGACTCGGGCACAACCTGCTTAGCCTGTTGCGGGCTTTGCGACGGTGTGTCCGCCGCGACAATCAGATCCTCGGGAGGTAACTCGGCGCCGCTTGCAACGAGGAAATCACGGCGCAGTTTCTTGGCGGAATCAGAGACTTTTGCTTCTGGTGCCAAAAGGGCAATCAAACTCGTGTCCTTGGCGGCGGTTTTGGCCATGATGGCGGCCAATCCGTCGAGGCGCTTCAAGACTTCGGCCCGACCTTCTGGAGTTACCGACGAATCGTCTTTGACCCGGTTTCTCTCTTCACGAATGAGAAGGGCAGAAACCTGGAACTTGGTGCGGTTTTGTGCGTTGACCTTGCCGCGGGCAGCCTGCGATTCCACCTCGCGCACCGCGCGGGCAAGAATCGGAATGATGCCCTCGTCGTCGAGGGGGCGTCGCTTTCTGGATTTGGACGAACGCGACGCGGTCTTTGCGGCACCTGCCTGGGCCATTAATCTCCTTGAACTACATGAACACACCAACAGCAAAGAATCTGCTGTGCGGTGCTGCTGTTCTTCCAGACCTGGACATCACCAGTGGAAGAAGTGCCTTCAGTGTAGCCGGTTCACGCCTGTGTCGCGAGTGCAGGAGCCTCCGACGCCTCTGCCTTGCGCACGAGTCCCGTCGCCATTCCCTGAAACACAATGCCGTGGAAGGGCATCACTGCCAGCCAATACAACCTGCCTCCGAGCCCGTGCGGGAAGAACACTGCGCGTTGGGTGAGCACGCTGCCGTCCTCTGCGGGCTCTACTTGCCACTCCAGCCACGCACGCCCTGGCACCTTCATCTCGGCACGCAGACGAATGAGCTTTCCCTGCTCAACGGATTCCACCCGCCAAAAGTCGAGCGCGTCGCCGGTCACCAGATGGTCAGGATCGCGTCTCCCGCGACGAAGACCAACGCCACCAATCATCTTGTCCATCCAGCCTCGAAGCGCCCACGCCCCCGGGAGCGAATACCACCCGTTTTCACCGCCGATAGCCTCGACGGTCCTAAACAGTGCCTCCGGTGACGCTGTGGAGGTCACCTGCCGAATATCGGTATAGACGGTGTAGCCGGCCCACTCGGGGTCGCTTGGAAGAGGGTCCGCGGGTGCACCTGCGACCGCGGCATCTCGCCAGGACGTTTCTACTGCGCCCTCCCGCATTTTCCCAAGCGCCAGCCGGACTGCTCGTCGGTATCCGGTTAAGCCCTCTTTGGGTGGCGGAATCACATCGTCGATGTCGTGGTTTTTCATCACGGCGTCGTGCAGGAGCGATTCGATAATCGGGACGGCTAGCGCCCGGGGAATAGGCGTGACGAGGTTGACCCACTGACTGGCAAGCCACGGGGTGAGAACGGGAAGGGCGGCAATCGGACGCTGTTTCAGACCGGCCTCCACGGCATAGCCATTCATCAGCTGCCCATAGCGATAAACATCAGGACCACCGATGTCGAATGCCCGGTTCACCGACGGCTCTAGGTCGACAGCCTTCAAGAGGTAATGCAACACGTCTCGAATAGCGATGGGTTGGATGAAGTTTCGAACCCATTTGGGGGCTGGCATGTAAGGAAGAACTTCGGTGAGGTGGCGAATCATCTCGAAGCTCGCCGAGCCGGAGCCGATAATCACGCCCGCCTGGAACACAATCGTGGGGACCTTGCTCGCCAGGAGGATGTCGCCCACTTCTTTCCGAGACTGCAGGTGAGTAGAGAGCTCGCCGTCGGGGTGGAGACCGCCCAGATACACGATGCGCCCGACTCCGGCGTCTTCACACGCACTAGCCACTGTCTGGGCGATGGTTCGCTCCAGCTGGGCAAAGTCTCGCGACTGGCTCATCGAGTGCACGAGGTAGTAGACCAGGTCCTGCCCAGCCACTGCTTCGTCAACAGCGGCCCGATCTTTCAGGTCACCGACGACAACCCGGACACTGTTCTTCCAGGGCACATCGTTCAGCCGGTTGGGATCCCGAACGATAACGGTGACATCGTGGCCGAGCTCAAGCAGCCGTGGCACCAGCCGGCCACCGACATAGCCAGACGCCCCGGTCACCAGTGCCTTCATGTCGCCCACCCTATGACCGACAAGTGACGGCTACCCGAAAGTGGTCCGTCTCCGGCACAACTACTCTCGAGGAATGGACACAGCCTCGCTCCGCGAGTGGTTTCTTACCCACCAGCGAGACCTGCCCTGGAGGGATGCCACCACTACCCCCTGGCAGATTCTGGTGAGCGAGTTCATGTTGCAACAAACCCCTGTCGCACGCGTCATTCCTGCCTGGGAAGCCTGGTGTGAACGCTGGCCCACTGCACAGGACCTCGCTCGCGCCTCCCTGGGAGAGGTCATCGCCCAGTGGGGAAAACTTGGCTACCCCCGGCGAGCAAAGAACTTGCACCGCACGGCCCAAGCGATTGTCGAGAATCATCACGGCGCTGTGCCGTCAGATGTCGAGACCTTGGAAACGCTGCCTGGAATCGGGACCTACACCGCACGGGCAATCGCCTGCTTCGCCTTCGGAGCTGCTGTCCCCGTGGTCGACACCAACGTCAAGCGTGTGGTCGCGAGGGCCGAAGACGGAGACGCGGACGGAGGGCATTGGGGTGCACGGGAAGGGTTAGAACGGGTCGACGCCGTATCTGTGGCCAAGACCGATGACGACTACTGCACCACCCAGAAGGCTCTGATGGAGCTTGGGGCCCTGGTGTGTACCGCCAGAAACCCCCGCTGCGATGAGTGCCCGCTCGCCACTGATTGCCAATGGCGAGCCCGCGGGTACCCGATGTCTGAGGCAGTACTACCCAGAAAACAGGCTAAATACGAGGGAAGCGACCGTCAGGCACGAGGAGTGTTGTTGGGGTTCTTACGCGAGCACCCCGAGCCTGTTCATGCCGAGGAGCTTCTGTCTATGTGGTCACCGAGAGCGCAGGCAGAACGGGCGCTCGAGTCACTGCTCGCCGACGACCTCGTCGAAGAACACGGCTTGGATGACAGCCGACAAATCAGCCTGTCGTGGCAGCCCGCTCACGGTCGCGACGAATAATCTCCCGCATTCCCTCAATGGCCACCGGGATCACGCCCTCGACTTTCGAGGCCTCCCACTCCTCCGGGGTCATCGGCGACTGGTCGGGGTGACCCATGATCATCATGATGCCGGTCGCCCGGACACGGAGGACTTGAGCCGTGATGTACAAGCCGGCTGCTTCCATCTCCGAGCAGATAGCGCCGCCCGCCATCCACGCCTCCCACCGCTCAGCCAGGCGTTTCGCAACAGGCATGCGCTCTGGAGAGTGCTGGCCGTAGAACGAATCTTTTGACTGACTCACACCAAGGTGCACGGCCTTTCCACTTTTTTGGGCAGCGTCCCACAACGCCTGGGTGGTCGGGAAGTCCGCCACAGCAGGGAATTCGATGGGCAGATAGTGCGAGGTTGTGCCCTCATCCCGAATAGCGGCGCTGATGATTCCTAAATCACCGGGCTTAATGTGCTCCTGCATCGATCCGGATGTGCCCACCCGCATGAACGTGTCGGCACCAATCTTCACGAGCTCTTCCATTGCGATGACCGCGGAGGGACAACCAATGCCTGTTGAAGTGACGGAGACTTTTTCACCGTCGAGATAGCCGGACCAGGTTTCGTACTCGCGGTGGCGGGTGACAAAGGCCGGCTCGTCAAAGTGCTTCGCGATCATCTCGCACCGTCCGGGGTCACCGGGCAGGAAGACATAGCGACCCACATCGCCCTCGCGACATTCGATGTGGTACTGACGGTCGTTCTCACGCTCCATCGACATTGGCTACTCCCCTACTCCGTCGTCTGGTTGTCTGCGCGACTGGGTTGATATGGATCAGACTCACCCGCCGGCTGCGCCGCCTGGGCGGACTGACGAACTTGTTCGTCCCGAGTCTTGGCTTCTTCGAGCAACCTGTCAATATCGTCGACGGTGCCGGGAAGAGCGTCCGGAATGAACTCGAGAGACGGAATCAGCCGGACCCGCAGGTGCTTGCCGACTTCGGTGCGGAGCATCCCGGTGGCGCGCTGCAGGGCCGCTGCGGTCTTTTCTCTCTCCTCATCGGAGCCCATCACGGTGAAAAAGACACTCGCGTGCTGCAAATCTCCGGTCATCCGGACATCAGTAATCGTGACGTAACCCATATCTGGGTCACGCAGCCCCTTTTGGAGCCGCTCGGCGAGAATTCGGTGGATTTGGTCCGCTAGCTTCCTCGCCCGGGGCGAATTACTCACGCACCTTCTCTTTCATCTCAATGGTTTCGATTTCGTCACCGATTTCGATGTCCTTGATTTTGCCAAGTCCAATACCGCATTCGAAGTCGGTCTTCACTTCAGTGACATCGTCCTTGAAGCGACGAAGCGACTCGATGGTGAGATCGTCGGCCAAGACCACGCCATCGCGAATGATGCGTGCTTTGGCGTTTCGAGTAATCGTTCCCGAACGCACCAAACATCCGGCAATGGTTCCTGCCTTGGAGGACTTGAAGATTTCGCGCACCTCGGCCACACCCGACTGCACTTCTTCGAACTCGGGCTTCAGCATGCCGGTTAGCGAGTTCTCGATTTCCTCCAGCGCGGTGTAGATCACCGAGTAGAAGCGAATGTCGACACCCTCGCGCTGTGCACGTTCTCTGGCCTTGGTATCGGGGCGCACGTTGAATCCGATGATGATGGCGTTGTCAATTGTCGCCAGGTTCACATCCGACTCGGTAATGGCACCGACTCCGCGGTGAATAATCCGCAACTGAACCGACTCGTCGACGTCGATCTTCAGTAGCGCTTCCTCCAGGGCCTCCACGGCACCAGCCACATCACCCTTGATAATCAGGTTCAGCGACTCAATGTCGCCCTCCTCCAGGGCCTTCGTGAAGTCTTCGAGGCTGATGCGCTTACGAGCCTTGGCCAGCATCGCATTCCGCTCCGCTGCTTCGCGCTTTTCGGCAATCTGGCGGGCAGTCCGGTCATCGTCGGTGACGATGAAGGAGTCGCCAGCTTTTGGCACAGTAGAAAGACCCTGCACCTGCACCGGACGAGACGGGAGCGCTTCTTCCACCTGCTCACCGTGTTCGTCGATCATGGCCCGGACACGTCCGTAGGCGGTGCCGGTCACCATGGCGTCTCCGACCCGGAGAGTTCCCGACTGGATGAGCACGGTGGCAACAGAACCGCGGCCCTTATCGAGCTTCGCTTCAATGGCCACACCGCGGGCTTGACGCGCCGGGTTTGCCCGAAGATCGAGGCCCGCATCTGCCGTCAGCAGTACGGCATCGAGAAGCTCGTTGATGCCCTCGCCCTTCAGTGCGGACACTCGCTGGAACATGACATCACCGCCGTATTCCTCAGCAACCAGGCCGTATTCGGTGAGCTGCTGCAGCACCTTGTCGGGGTTTGCCCCCTCGACATCAACCTTGTTAACTGCGACCACGATCGGCACACCCGCTGCCTGCGCGTGGTTAAGCGCCTCAATGGTTTGGGGCATGATGCCGTCGTCCGCGGCGACCACCAAAATGGCGATGTCAGTGACGTTGGCACCCCTCGCCCGCATAGCGGTGAAGGCTTCGTGACCGGGGGTGTCAATAAAGGTGATGGCCCGCTCGTTACCTTCGTGCTCGGTCCAGACTTGGTAGGCACCGATGTGCTGGGTAATACCCCCCGCTTCACCCGTGACCACGTCGGCCTTACGAATCGCGTCCAAGAGCTTCGTCTTACCGTGATCGACGTGACCCATGACGGTCACGACCGGGGGACGAATCTGCAGATTCTCGTCCTCGTCTTCGATTTCGTAATCGATATCGAAGCTCTCGAGGAGTTCTTTATCCTCATCCTCTGGCGAGACAATCTCCACTTTGTAGCCAAGTTCCTCACCCAAGACCTCGAAGGTGGAGGCGTCGAGGGACTCTGTCGCGGTTGCCATCTCTCCCAGCTGGAACAACACCGTCACCAGGTTGCCCGGGGGGACACTGAGGCCAGTAATTGACTCCAGCTTCTCGGCAAAATCGCTGATCGAGGCACCCTGGCGCAAACGCACCGGAGTATCGCCGTTACCGCGAGGAACACTCACACCGCCAAGGGTGGGAGCCTCCTGCATTTCAAACTCTTGCCGCTTCGCGCGCTTCGACTTCCGCGACTTGCTCTTGGCACCGCCGCGTCCGAAGGCTCCAGCTGTTCCACCACCCGGTCCACGACCGCGACCTCGACCACCGCCACCTGGGCGTCCGCCGCCTGGAGGGGGAGGACCGCCGGCACCCGGACGGCCGGGGCCACCGGGCCGCTGTTGGAAGGGGGCGCGACCGCCGGGGCCACCATCACGGCCTGGGGCACCGCGTCCTGGACCACCGGTGCGCGGGCCACCCTCGCGGGCACCCTCCGGAGCGGGACGACCCATTCCTTGGGCGGAGGCAAAAGGATTATTCCCGGGGCGAGGGGCTCGGCCCATTCCCTGGCTGGAGGCAAAGGGGTTGTTTCCCGGGCGCGGCATACCGGGCCTGGGCCCTGCCGGCCTGGGTGGCGCGTCTTTGGCCGCAGGGGCAGCAGGCGCTGCCGGAGTCTCTGCGGGGGCCGCAGGTTCATCGGCCTCGGGAGTCTCAGGGGCTTTCGGGGCAGGCTTTGGCGCTGGTTTGGCGGCAGGCTTTTTCGGCTCTTCCTTAGCGACCGGGACGATGCCCTCCTCGGCAAAGGCAGCCTTTAATTTCCTCGCGACCGGTGGTTCCACCGTGGAGGAGGGGCCTTTGACGAATTCGCCAATGTCTTTGAGCTTTTCGAGCGCGCGCTTACTGTCGATACCGAGTTCAGCCGCGATCTCATGAACGCGTGGTTTTGCCGCCACAATTCTCCTGTCTGGGTGCTCCCCAGCCAGGGCGCACCACTACTTCCGAACGGGACTCATTTCGAGCCACTCATGAAAGGTCCATTAGCCGTTCAGCCTTTTCTGTCGTTCTCTACCGCGCTTGTCGCAATAGCGTCCAGGTCCTGGGCGTCTACTCGAGCGATTCTCAACGCCCGGGCCCACGCCCGCCTGTGGATTGATTGTTCCACACACTCCCGATTTCGGTGCACGTAGGCTCCTCGTCCCGGGCGTGATGCGGAGGCATCCACCACTGCGCGACCTTCCGACGCAGCGATTCGAAGGAGATTTGCCTTGTCATCGCTGTGACCACAGCCGACACAGCGCCTGGTAGGACCCATACTACTCCCCCGTGTGCTGGGCGGAAAAACCTGGCTAGTCCTGCTCCATCACAGAATCAGGCTGAATATCGATTTTTGCCCCAGTGAGCTTCGCCGCGAGTCTGGCGTTTTGGCCTTCTTTTCCAATCGCCAGCGACAGCTGGTAATCCGGCACCAGAGCCCGCACCTGCTTCTGCTCTTCGTTGATGACAAACGCACTACTGACCTTGGCGGGAGAGAGGGCATTGGTCACAAAAGTGGGCAGGTCATCGGAGTAGTCGACGATGTCGATTTTCTCTTCACCAAGCTCTGTCTGCACCGCGCGAACCCGTTGTCCGAGCTCTCCAATGCAGGCGCCTTTCGCGTTGATACCTGGCTCGTTGGCCCGCACGGCGATTTTTGTCCGGTGCCCGGCTTCCCTCGCAATGGAGACAATGTCGACTGTGCCCTGGTGAATTTCTGGGACTTCCATCTGGAAAAGCTTTTTCACCAGACCCGGGTGCGTGCGGCTCACCGTGACCGAGGGGCCTTTCATGCCCTTGTCGACTTTGGTGACAAACACCCGTAGTCGGTTGCCGTGGTCGTAGGACTCTCCCGGGACTTGCTCTTCTGGAGGGAGCAAGGCCTCCACATCACCGAGATCGATGTGAATCATTCGAGGGTTGGGGCCCTGTTGGATGATTCCGGAGACGATTTCGCCGTCGCGGTCGCGGTATTCGCCGAGAATGCGATCATCGCCAATATCGCGGATGCGCTGGTTGATGACCTGCTTCGCCGCCTGTGCTGCGATTCGACCAAAACCCTCCGGTGAGTCAACCGATTCACCGGTGACTTCGCCCTCGTCGTTTACTTCTGGAACAAAGACGGTGACGTGACCGGTTTTCTTATCGAGCTCCACTCTGGCGCGGGGCGCATCGGGATCCACTCGCTGTCCGCGGTGGTCAGCCAAGCCCATGTGTTTTTCATAGGCGGTGAGGATGGCTTGTTCGATAATGCCGACAAGCTCGTCAAAAGGAATCTCCCGCTCGGACTCCATCAGTTTCAGCACACTGAGGTCGATGTCCACGGCACACCCCTCCTATTCGATTGTGGCGACTGATTAGGTCTACCGGTCGCCATAGCCTACCCGCACCCCACCGGGCTTGGCTAGGACGGCAAGAATGCTTACGAACGAAGAGCAGACGCGACGTCTGTCAGCGCGATTTCTGTGCGCTCACCGGATTCCCGGTTCCACAGCTCTGCTTTTCCATCCTGCGCACCACGTCCGACGATCACAATCTGTGGCACACCAATCACTTCGGCGTCGGCAAATTTGACCCCGGGAGAAACTTTCGGACGATCGTCAAACAAGACATCCATCCCCGCCTGGCTCAACTCTTCGGCGAGTTTTTCTGAGAGCTCCGCCACGAGCTCGTCTTTTCCGGTTTGAATCACGTGCACGTCATAAGGCGACACTGTGCTGGGCCAGATGAGGCCTTTCTCGTCGTGGTGTCCCTCGGCGATGATGGCCATGATTCGCGTCACCCCGATGCCGTAGGAGCCCATGGTGACGGTGACCAGGGAGCCATTTTCATCCAGCACTTTGAGCCCCAGCGCCTCTGCGTATTTCCTCCCGAGCTGGAACACGTGCCCGATTTCCATTCCCCTGGCAGTCTGAATGGGACCCGATCCATCCGGAGCCTCGTCACCGTCTCGAACCTCGGCAATATCGGCCACTCCGTCTGACTGGAAATCTCTTCCTGCAACGAGGTAGAACACGTGCTTTTCCGGGATATTCGCACCGGTCACCCACTGGGTGCCATCAGCCACCCGGGGGTCGAGGAAATAGGACACTCCGCTGGAAGTGTCGGCGCCAAGCACAGGGCCTTCGGGAGACCACGGCCCGATGTATCCCTTGACGAGAGCCGGGTGACGTTCAAAGTCTTCTTCTGTCGCGGGTTCGACGGCCCGCGGACCAAACCACGCTTCAGCGCGTTTCATATCAACTTCGCGGTCGCCTGGAATACCGACAACCACGAGTTCACGGTTGCCCTCTTGATCGACAAGGGCAAGCACGACGTTTTTTAACGTGTCACCGGCATTCCATGGGCGGTCGTCTCGCGGCACGGAATCGTTTGCGAGCGCGACCAATGTCTCAATCGTCGGAGTGTTCGGAGAGTCGTGGATGACTGCCTCTGGGAGGCCGTCGAGCGAGACCGCCTCCACTGGGGGTGTCCGATACGCCTCGACGTTGGCCGCGTAGCCGGCGTCATTCCGCACGAACGTGTCTTCTCCGACCGCGATGGGGTGCAAAAACTCTTCACTCTTCGAGCCGCCCATGGCCCCGGCGTCGGCGCGAACAATCACGTACTCCAAGCCGAGCCGGCGGAAGATGCGCTCGTAGGCATCCCGCTGGGACTGATAACTGGCATCCAAGCCTTCATCCGAGACATCGAAGGAGTACGCGTCTTTCATGGAAAACTCGCGTCCGCGGAGCAGGCCAGCCCGGGGCCTCGCCTCATCCCGGTACTTGTCTTGGATTTGGTAGATAACCAGCGGCAGGTCTTTATAGCTGGAGTAGAGGTCCTTCACTGTGAGGGTGAAGACCTCCTCGTGGGTGGGTGCTAAGAGGTAGTCGGCGCCTTTGCGGTCCTGGAGACGAAAGATGTTGTCGCCGTATTCGCTCCACCGACCGGTTGCTTCATACGGCTCACGCGGCAACAACGCGGGGAAGTGCACCTGCTGCGCACCCGCAGCCCGCATTTCCTCGTGAATGATGTCTTCGATTTTTTTCCGCACCCGAAGCCCCAGGGGCAGCCAGGCAAAAATGCCGGGGGCTTGACGGCGGATGTACCCAGCGCGGACTAGCCACTTGTGGCTTGCCACCTCCGCATCAGCGGGGTCTTCACGCAGAGTGCGGACAAAGAGGTGACTGAGGCGCTCGAGCACCGCCCCAGACTACCGGGCGCTAGCCGGTGACGACCTCTGGTTCTCCCGCGGGAGCGTCCGGCATTTCGGCGGCAATCCGGTTTGCTTCCTCAATGAGCGTCTGCACAATTTCGGATTCTGGCACCGTCTTAATGACTTCGCCCTTCACAAAGATTTGGCCTTTGCCGTTCCCGCTGGCCACTCCTAAGTCGGCTTCTCTGGCCTCTCCCGGGCCGTTCACCACACAGCCCATCACGGCGACGCGGAGAGGAACCGTCATGCCCTCGAGTCCCTTGGTGACGGAGTCGGCAAGGGAGTAGACGTCCACTTGGGCCCGGCCACAGCTCGGGCAGGACACGATCTCCAACTTCCGCTCGCGAAGGTTGAGCGACTCCAGAATCTTCAGTCCCACCTTCACCTCTTCTGCGGGAGGCGCCGATAGCGAGACACGAATGGTGTCGCCAATCCCTTCCGACAGCAGGGTGCCAAACGCCACCGAGGACTTAATCGTTCCTTGGAACGCAGGGCCGGCCTCGGTCACTCCCAGGTGGAGAGGCCAGTTACCCCGCTCGGAGAGCATCCGGTAGGCCTTGACCATTACGACCGGGTCGTTGTGTTTTACAGAAATCTTGAAGTCGTGGAAGTCGTGTTCTTCGAACAGGCTTGCCTCCCACACAGCCGATTCAACAAGCGCCTCCGCCGTGGGCTTTCCATACTTCTCGAGAAGTCGCGGGTCGAGAGATCCGGCGTTCACGCCGATCCGGAGGCTGACCCCTGCGGCTTTTGCGGCCTCGGCAATCTCTCCCACGCGGTCATCGAACTTCTTGATGTTTCCGGGGTTGACCCGCACTCCCGCGCAGCCGGCGTCAATGGCGGCGAAGACATATTTCGGCTGGAAGTGAATATCGGCGATGACGGGAATCTGGCTTTTCTTCGCAATAATCGGCAGCGCGTTCGCGTCGTCCTGAGTGGGAACAGCGACGCGGACGATGTCACAGCCCGTGGCGGTGAGCTCAGCAATCTGTTGGAGCGTGCCGTTGATATCCGTGGTTTGTGTGGTCGTCATCGACTGCACACTGACGGGAGCTCCCCCACCCACAAGGACTTTGCCGACCTTGATCTGACGTGTCTCTCTGCGCGGAGCGAGGACTTCCGGGACCTTCGGCATTCCTAGATTTACTGCGGGCACAGGGTGAACCTCCTTGGGGATGTGCGCGTGGTCATGCTAGCGAACCGAGGTAGCCGGTGGCTGGGGGTCGTGCTTACTGAACCAGGCTGATGGGGTTCACGATATCGGCATACATCAGCAACACACTCATGCTGATCAGCGCGGCAATCACCACAAGAGTCAATGGCATCAGTCGCTGCGGATCGGTGGGGCGTGGCGCTGGTTGTCCACGGATTTTCGCAAAGCGTCGGCGGATCCCGTCTATCAGTGCCACCGCGACGTGACCGCCGTCGAGTGGCAACAGCGGAATCAAGTTGAACACGAACAGAGCGATATTCAACGACGCCAGTAGCGCCAAGAAACTGGCGATGCGGTCTTGCGTCTCGATCGAATCAATCGACGCGATTTCTCCTGCAATCCGGCCAACACCGACCACGCTAATCGGGCCGTTCGGGTCTCTTTCGTCATCACCGAACGCTGCTTGAGCGACCTGCACCATCCGCTGCGGGAGAGTCAAGATGATGTTTGTCACCCCCACGACGTTGTCCCAGACGGCAACCGGCACTTGGCCAACCGGCTGTCTACTGCTCTCTAAGGCAGCGCCGATACCCACAAACCCGACCTCTTCGGTAATTGGCTCACCTCGAACATCCACTGGAACCTGTCCACGAGAGTCGATGGCGTAGCGCTCGGTCAACAGTGGAGTAATACGAATATCTCTGGCCACTCCCTCTCGCTCAATCCCCAGAGTGATGGTGTTGCCGGGGTTGACACGGATGACTTCGGTGAGCTCCAACCACGTGTCGACCTCGACGCCATCAACCGAGACGATGACGTCGCCTGGTCGAAGCCCCGCCTGGTTCCCAGGAGCCGCCGGGTCACCAGGCTCACACTGCGTCCTCGTTTCTGTCGCGGGTAAGACACACTCAGACACTGAGCCGACCGTGAGACTTGGTTGGATAATGCCAAATCCCATCAACAACACCGCATAGAGCACCGTGGCGATCACCAGATTCATCACTGGACCACCGAGCATCACGACAATCCGGCGCAGCACACTCAGGCGATAGAACGAGCGTGAGTCGTCAAAAGCCTCCTCGTCACTCGGTGGTTCCATCCCCGCAAAATCCGTACCCGCGCCGCCTCGGCGCCTGGTTGACTCACTGGGGGCAAACATGCCGTGCATCGCCACAAAGCCCCCAAGAGGAATGGCTTTGATGCCAAACTCCGTTTCACCGCGCTGGGTTGACCACACGGTGGGGCCAAAGCCCACCATGAACTTGGTAATCCCCACCCCGAAGCGTTTGGCGGGAGCAAAGTGACCCCATTCGTGCAGCCCAATGGAGATGCCAAGCCCGACGATAAGCGCCAGAACTCCGACGATGAACCACAGTGCCTGCTCCACGCTCACACCATATTGGGAACCACTGAGAACGACAGAAGGACCTAGGCGCCCATCTCCGAGATCACCTGATCGGCAAGGTCCCTCGCCCAGGCTTCTGCCGCCAACACACCCGCCACCGTCATCTCCTCCGGCTGGTGCTTCGCCACCACCTGCTCGATGACATCGGTAATTCCCACAAAGGACAGCGCACCATCGTGGAAGGCATCGACTGCCTGTTCGTTGGCGGCGTTAAACACCGCCGGGAACGTTGCCCCACGCCTGCCAACATCTTTTGCCATCTCGACCGCGGGGAACGCGTCGCTATCTAAGGGAGCAAACTCCCACGACGTGGCCTCGGCAAACGACACCGGTGGCACCGCCCCTGGGACACGGTGTGGCCACTCGAGCGCCAAGGCAATCGGCAATCGCATATCTGGAGGAGAACACTGCGCGATGGTCGAGCCATCCACAAACTCCACCATGGAGTGCACAATCGACTGCGGGTGAACAGTGACCTCGATTTGATCGAAGGGCACACCGAACAACAAATGCGCCTCGATGACCTCCAGCCCTTTATTCACCAACGTCGCCGAGTTCGTCGTGACGACTCTCCCCATATTCCAGGTCGGGTGAGCAAGAGCCTGCTCCGGAGTGATGTCAGTCAGTTGGTCTCGTGTTTTACCTCTAAACGGACCGCCACTGGCCGTCAGAATCAGTTTGGCAACCTCCTGGCTGGTCCCCGCCATCAGCGCTTGGGCCAGTGCCGAATGCTCGGAGTCAACCGGCACAATCTGACCCGGAGCAGCAGCGTCCGTCACCAACGACCCGCCCACAATCAAGCTTTCCTTGTTAGCAAGCGCCAAGCTCGCACCAGACTCCAGTACTGCCAGTGTGGGCAGGAGCCCCACCGACCCGGTGATGGCGTTGACCACCACATCGGCCCCAGACCGTTTCACCAGCTCGACCGACTCCTCAGCACCAAGCGCCGTTTGGTCGGGAGAAAGCCCCCATTCGGTGGCCTGGGCCTGCAAAACCTCGGCGTTTGACCCTGCAGAAAGCCCCACGAGCTGGAAGCGATCTGGATTGGCGCGAATGATGTCTTGGGTTTGCACACCAATCGAGCCGGTGCTGCCAAGCAGCAGAACTTTACGCACCCGTGAGCGACCTCTGATCAGCAGACACGGTCTGGTCGATGGTGCACTGGCCGACGACCCTCGTCCCGAGATACACCACCGCGGACTGGCCAGGGGCCACACCAGAAATTGGTGTCTGCACGCGAATACGCATCACCCCGTCCTCCATCCACACCGTGGCGGGGTAGGTCTCTCCGTGGGCACGCACCTGCACTTCGCCCTCAAAGGACTCGAAGGCACGAAGACCACCGTCAGTCTCTCCGGTCGTAATCCCTGAGGCCACGGGGTCGAGCCCGGCAAAGCTCACTTTTGCTCCTGCCATCTCCACCACACTCAACGCTTCTTTGGGACCCACCACGACTTCCCGTGTTTTTGGCCGAATATCCAAGACGTAACGAGGCTTCCCGTCGGGGGCGGGGTAGCCAATCTGGAGACCTTTTCGCTGTCCCACGGTGTAGCCGTGAGTACCCGCGTGGTCACCCAGGACCTCGCCGTCTCGGTCAACAATCTGACCTGGACGCTTCCCTAACTTGTCTTCTAGAAACCCTTGGGTGTCACCGTCTGGGATGAAACAAATATCGTGGCTGTCTGGTTTCTTCGCGACACTAAATCCACGCTCCTCCGCTTCAGCACGGACCTCATCTTTTGAGGGTGTCTCACCGAGGGGAAAAAGGCAGTGTCGAAGCTGCTGCTCGGTGAGGACACCGAGGACATAGGACTGGTCTTTAGCCCACTCGGCAGAGCGGTGCAGCTCCACCGACCCGTCGTCGCCTTCGACGACGGTGGCGTAGTGGCCGGTGACGACTTTGTCGAAGCCAAGCGCCATCGCTCGATCGAGCACCGCTTCGAACTTGATTTTCTCGTTACACCGCAAACAGGGGTTTGGTGTCCTGCCCTGCTCGTATTCCTCGATGAAGTTATCGACCACGTCTGCTTTAAACCGTTCAGAAAAGTCCCACACATAAAAAGGAATTCCCAGTTGTCCAGCAACCCGCCTCGCGTCAATCGAGTCTTCGATGGTGCAGCAGCCCCTGGAGCCCGTGCGCAGGGTGCCGGGCATCCTGGCAAGCGCCAAATGCACACCCACAACCTCGTGTCCCGCGTCTACGGCACGCGCGGCTGCGACGGCGCTATCGACGCCACCGCTCATTGCTGCGAGAACTTTCACGCGCTCCAGTGTACGGAGCGGCCACGCAACGGGGCTGGACGCGCTGATACCCCTAACCAGCGAGACGGGCGCGACTCACGACATCGGGAAAGAGGTTCACCACCTGCTCGACATCGGCCTCCGTCGTGGTTGGGCCGAGGCTGAAACGAATCGGACTTCCCGCAATCTCCTCATCAAGGCCCATGGCAAGCAGCACATGGGACGGCTCGGCCACTCCCGCCTGACAGGCAGAGCCCGTTGAGACACGAATGCCCTCCGCGTCCAATAAGAACAACACCACATCCCCCTCCACCCCGTCGATCGTGACGTGGCAGATATGGGGAAGACGAGGGTCGGATCCCCGGGCCACGACACCGTCGACGGCCTCTAGCCCCTGGCGAAGAGACTCGGACAATTGGGATAAACGCTTACTTTCCTGCTCGAGGTCGGCGAGGGCCTCCGTCGTCGCACGAGCGAAGGCTGCTGCGCCTGCCGCATCGAGTGTTCCGGAGCGGTGTTCTTGTTGGGCACCGCCGTGGCTGAGTGGACTAAACGGCGCAGCGTCTCTAGAGACGACCAGTGCACCAATACCGACAGGTCCGCCGATTTTGTGCGCCGACAATGTCACTACGTCCGCATTCCACTGACCAAGCTCCAGTGGAATGTGCCCGAATGCCTGGATGGCGTCTAAATGAACGGCAACACCTCGGTCCTTGCACATGGCAACAATCTCGCCAACGGGTTGGATTGACCCCACTTCGTTATTGCCAATAAGAGTCGTCAGCCCGGCGATTTCTTCTGCCGGATAGGAGGCGAGCGCGCTCTGCAGGTCATCCAGTCGCATGCGCGCGTGCTCATCGACTTCTAGCCAGTGGACACGCGCATGACCAGAGTCGGCCAACCACTGCAGGGCATCCAAAGTGGCGTGGTGTTCCGCTCTGGTGGCAAGCCACACGGGCTTGCTGATGCCCTGGCTCTGCAGATAAAACGCCCGGCCCTTGAGATACATGTTGCTGGCCTCAGTGCCTCCGGAGGTGAACTCCACCTGCATCGGATCAACTCCGAGGGCAGCTGCAATATCCGCTCTCGCCCCTTCGACGACAGCTCTGGTTTCCTGGCCGGACTGGTGAATAGAAGACGGGTTTCCGACCAGCCTTGCTGCGTCTGTGTAAGCCTGGAGGGCGGCCTCTGTCATCGGCGTCGTCGCCGCGTGGTCCAGATAAATACTCGTCTGGGCCACGGCTTAGAACATCAACGAGGTCAAGCGAGCCCGTGCCTGCACCACCGACGGGTGGGCAGGCCCCGCCATCTCGAAATACTCCAGAAGCCTCTCCCGGAGGGCGTCTTTGTCCTCAGGGGTTGCCTCGGGGAAGAGCCCAAGGAGCCTGGAAAACGCGTCGTCGAGGTGTCCTCCGGAGACATCGAGATCGGCCACCATCAGTGCGGCTTGGATGCTGCCTGGTGACTGCGCCGCCTCCGCGCGGACCTGGTCGGGGTTTACAGAGCCAATACGCTTCAAAAGCCCCACTCGAGCGAGGCCTGCTTTGGCATCGGAATCGGCTGGTTTGGTTTTCAAGATGTCGTTGTAGGCAGCCTCTGCCCCGTCGAGGTCGTTTGCCATTAGGGCGTCTTCTGCCCGCTGCAGCTCAGGCGAGAGCTGGGGCTCTTGCGGTGTCTCCTCCGCCTCGTCTTCTGCCTCGGGGGCGGGAAGCACTCCGGTGACGCCTTGTTGGGCGGCGACTTTTAGCACTTCGTCAAACACGGGCGCGATTTCGTGTTCTGGCGCTTGCCCTTGGAACAGGGGTGCCGGGCGTCCTTGGATGATGGCAAGAACAGTGGGTACACCCTGGATTTGGAGGGCTTGGACAAGCTGCGGCGCTTTATCGATATCCAACGTGGCAAGCAGAAGCTTCCCGCCGTATTTCTCAATCAAACCCCCTAGCTGCGGGGTGACTCCTTGGCCATAGATTTCCAGAATGACGGGAACGGTGTTGGAGAGCTCAACAATCTGACCCATCTCAGATTCTTGGATGTCTCGCACCCACGCGCCTGTCTGCGCAGGCGCAGGCTGATTGGCAGCCTGTGCTTTATTGACCAGTGCCGATAGGTCGACGGCGCCGGCGAAGCCGGGGCCAGGGTCTGGAATACTCACGCGTCCTCCGGGGTGTCGGTCTCGGGTTCGAGTTCGGCGGCGTCCACCAGGAGGTAGTTATAGCCGACGACCCGCGCCCGCTCCTCAGAACCAATGGGTGGTACGTACCAGACTATTTGCATCTCATAGCGGGCGACAAAACCAGATTCCGACGACGGCAGCCCCGTCAGGGCCCGAACAGACGGGGTGGCGTTAATGGTGGCGCCGTCTTCGACCGGTCGAACAGTCTCGACTTCACCCAGAGTTCCAAAGACCAATGCGCCGTTGTCTGCTGTCGCGAGTGCGACGACGGGGTCGTCGGTGAGGACGATGTCTGTTTCCAACACCAGATCAGACCCGAAGGATTCCTGCCGGAGTGAGCGTCCACTGGGTCCCACCAGTTGATACAAGTCATCGGTGAGGACATCAAACAGCCTCGCTCCCCCAGAGCCGTCTCCTTCGCGGAGCAGATCGGCATAGAGAAGAACGGTGTTTTCGGGGCTTGGCTCAATGAGCTTCGAGTCCCTCGCAATACGAGGAGCCCCGAGCTCGGGGGCTGGCATTGCCGGCAACACGACGTTGGGGGCAAGCAACGTGGCATAGCTCAGGCGATAGTTCTCCCGCGGGGTTTCTTGGCGTAAGACAACGGCCACGGTCGCGGCGTCGATTTCTGGACCGTTTTGCACGACCGCCATCACTGTCCGTGGCCACTGATCGGTTTGCTGTGGAACGAGGAGTCGAATGGGTTCAGAGGAGACCCGGAGAATTTGGCCAAGCTCGTCGTCCCAGCGGCGAAGGTCGTATTGGCTTTCTCGGTGACCGAGCGTGGGCTCGTCCACGCGGGGCTCGAGAAGCTCGTCGTCCAGGGCTTGGTCGGCAAGGGTCAATTGGTTCGTGACCCGCTCCAGAATCCGCTCAAACTGAGCCTCGGTCACCGCCGGATAGGGAACGGGTGTTTCCGGGGCGGAGGTTTGTTCGTCAGTGGCCGGTTCTTCCGGGTCGGCAGGGGGTGTGCAGCCTGCGAGCACGACGGCAATCAGTGCTGGTGGAATCATCACCTGGCTCATCCGTCTGGAGCGCGCTGAGCGGATAGGACTGAACTGCCGTTTCGTCGGGGCTCGACGTTTCGGAGCAACGCTTGTCCGGCGCCGTGGGCCGCGACGGTTTCGCACATCCGTCACGGCAAGGAGCAACAACACAAAGCCGATAGCCATCACAATCAACCCAAAAGCAATGAGCAGCCCGGCAAAGGGGGAGACGTTATCTAAAGGCCAAGAGATCTGCACTTTGCCGGGAGCAGCTCGATCGCCATCGGCAAAAATCGCCACCGAAATATCGCTATCGGCGGTCAAAGAGATCGACACGGCGTCTGTTTCCCGGTATTGCTCGAGCCACAGATCAGACCCAATCGGGTTTGGCACTCTCGATTCTGCTCCCGCTCGGGGCACGGCATACATCTCGCCGGAGTCAGCATTGACGAGGACTTCTGTAAAGCGAGCGGGGCGCATCCACGCGATCACATCGGAGGCGCGGCCGTAGACCACGACCACTCCAGCTTCGGTGCTTCCCGACTCGTCGACCACGGTGATGGTCTGCCTGCCAGGAAACGCCGTCAGCGTTTCTCCTGGCACCAACACCGCCGGGGCGGTGTGGTCGATTTCCACCGAGCGAACTACCGAATCCGGTCCTGCCCAGACAGTACGGAGGGCAATTCCTAGAGACAGGGAGATGATTGCCACCAGCAGAATGAGGATGGCCGAGAGGAGGCGCACGCACACGCTCCTTCCCACACAGCCCGCTCCGGGCGCGATTACCCAGGGTAACCGACCACTCGGTTCGACATCGGTCTGAAGCCAACTACAATCGTGTCTTTCAGCACTGAAGGACTAACTGCCCATGACGATCGACACCGGCGAGTTCCCCACCGAACTGCGGGGGTATAAGCGAAGCGATGTCGACGCGGCGCTTCGCGATCTTCGGAACGAGTTGGTGCAGGCGGCCAAAGACCGCCAGCAAGCCCAAGAGGACCTCCGGGTGGTGCGGGAAGAGCTCGAAATCCTCCGCCAAGCAGGTGCCGATGGCTCCACCACCAGCTATTCGCAGCTGGGTGGACGACTAGAAGCGGTCCTCCGCATTGCGGAAGAGCAGTCCTCCGCAATCATCTCCAAAGCCGATATCGACGCCGACCACGTCCGCGCCACGGCGGAGGCAGAAGCAGAGGCGATGCTCGCCTCTGCCACCCAACACGCCTCGCGGGTGTCTCAAGAAGCAGACGCAGCCGCCACCGCCACCCGCGAGTCGGCAGAAGAAAAGGCGGAAAAACTGATCGCCGAAGCGACCGAGGAAGCGGAGAGGCTTCGCCAGCAGGCCATCGAGGAGGCGGCAGAGATCCGTGGTGCCGTCGCCACCGAATCAGCAGAAGTCCGCACCCTCGCCCAGCGAGAAGCAGATGCCATGCGCGCAGAAGCGAAAAGGGAATCGGCTGAACACTCCGCACAAGTCGAGAGAGAACTCAAGATTGCGGCCGACGAAGCCGATGAACTGCGTAAAGACATCGAGGTAGAGCGCGCCACTCATGAGATGACGCTTAAGAAAATCCACGAAGAAATTGCTCTTGCGAAAACGCAGATGGAAAGCGACGTGGCGGCCGCCCAAGCAGCCATCGCCCACGACAATGAGGCCCAGGCTGACCGGCTTGCGAGGGAAGCGGCTCAGGCGAGAGCCGACTTAGACGTCGAGCTTGGCGCCAGGCGGGCCGAGGCAGAAAAGGGCCTGTTGGAATCTCACCAAAAGGCTGTGGAGCAAAACACTCGCTACCTCACCGAAGCGAAAGAGCAACTTGCGACGATTAAAGCCAGTGTGGCGGAGGCGGAGAAGACCAAGAAGGCTCTGGAAAAAGACATTGCCGATCTTGAGGCCACGGGACGGGCTGAGGCCGAGGCAACAGCAAAAGACATCGTGTCTAAAGCGGAGGAAAAGGCCGCGGCGCTCGTGCGAGATGCCGAAACAAAGGCAGCAGATTCACTCAAGCAAAGTCGCGAACAACTAGCTGAACTCCGCGCCGAGCGCGACGCGATCGCCGAATACATCGAGTCGTTGCGCTCTGTCGTCGGCGAGATGACAAAGAACGCACCAAAGAAGGACTAGCTTTCCTCCCACGTCGTGGGAAGAGGAAGTGCGTCTGGGGCGACCCGCTCGAGAATGGCCTCGTGGGCCATCCGGGTGTATTTCTCGCCGACAAACAAATGCTTCGCCCCCTCCATGGCGAGCACCTCGGCGTGTGGAATCACCGCAAAACGCTCTCTCGCAGGCTCAGGGGTGAGAAAGTCATCGAACTCTGGCACGAGGGCCACCAGCGGCTCTGGCCTGCCCACCCACTGCGCGAGGTCATCTGCACTTGCGCGGTGAAGCGGTGGCGCGATCAGAATCGCGCCCTCAAATTCACCCCAGTGCGCGGGCGCGTGTTTGAGGATGACTTCGGTCCCAAACGACCAACCGACCAACCACACTCGCGGCAGACCCGCCTGCTGGACAAAGCGCAATGCTGCGGCGAGGTCGTGCGCCTCATCCATCCCTTCACCAAAGGAGCCTTCTGATTGGCCCCTGGGGCTGGAAACCCCGCGGAAGTTAAAGCGCAGGGTGGCAATCCCTGCCAGCGCCGGCAGGCGATTGGAGGCTTTCCTAATCAGATGAGAGTCCATGTAGCCACCTGCCGTGGGCAGGGGGTGCAGAAAGACCAATGTGGCAACAGGGGTCTTGTCGGCGGGCACGGCAAGTTCTCCGACCAGGTTCAGGCCATCTGCTGTCTGCAGGGTGATGTCTGTCCTTGTTGCGGGCAGAACCGTCGAGCTTCGAATCTCCATGTCTAAAAAATCCTCCAGCAGTGGCTGTGCCAGTGGCGCCTGTCTTCGATCGCACGCTCCGCACCCATTAACGACTCGTCTTCCCACGCCACGACGTGAGCTTGGCCAGGAGGAATCGTTAATTGGCAGCCTGGGCAGGTGTAGGTCTTTTGCGCGTTTTTTTCACTAATCGGCTGGACGATGTAGCGGCCACCGCGCTTGGTTTCTGTGCGGCGTATCCCCTGGCGAGCCCGGTCGAGATCGAGCGGCTCGTAATCGCGGTCTCGGTCTTTCTTGTGACGACGGGGCATGGTCTAGTACCAGTTGTGTTCTTCGGAGTGCTCCCAGGCGGCACACGGTGAGCCGTATCGCGCATCGATGTAGCCAAGGCCCCAGCGAATCTGTGTTTCGGGGTTTGTCGCCCAATCCGCACCGGCGCTCGCCATCTTTGATCCAGGCAAGGCCTGCGGGATGCCGTAGGCGCCACTCGAGCGGTTCTCGGCGAAAGGATTCCACCTGGACTCCCTCATCCACAGCGCATGCAAACACCGATACTCGGTGTCGTTATGGCCGCTCGCCACAAGAAGCTCCCGGGCGAGAGCCTGGGTAGTTCCAGGGTCAGGGATTCCCGTCACCGGAGCCGTTGCCACTGCCGAGCGCGACACGGTCCACTGGCCGTCGCGGATGACTTGACCGGCCTCTCCCGCGACGACAATGCTCGCGGATTCGGGCCTGTTGGATTCGTGGGAATAGTCAGCCCAGGCTTGCTGAACGTGGGGGTTTGCCAGCGGCAGAGCCATCAGGGCGGTCACGCTTCCAAGCGCGATAAGCGGCACGACGTGGTGGCGGAAGCTCACACTCGGTCGTGCTGGTTTGGGGGTTGCCCCGAAGAACCTGGAAAACACTGTCCTGGCAGTGTACTAAGCCCCCGTGAAAGCCTTATCGGACAGCCAAGATGACCGACACGGTCTCGTCTAAGACCTTGTCGACTTGGATTTCGTCGTAGCCCCCCAATTGGGTGCGGAACTTCTGGTTGCGCACGGTGGCGACAGACAGCGGCTCGTCACCTTGGAAGTAGCGAACCAGCCGGTCGCAGAAATGGTCCACATCGCCCTGGTGGTATCCCACTCGGAGCGCCGAGGCCAGGCGAAACTTTTCTTTCCGGGGCCTCGCCACTCGGTCCAAGATTTCTTGAGCCTGCTGACGGATGTCTTTGTAGAAGCCCGCTTCTCCGGTGTTTTTCGTCGTCGACTCCCGCTCTTTTGAGGCAAATGCTTCTTCTAACCGCCAGAGCGCTTGGTCCACGGCGGTAGTTTCAAAGCCATTTTTCGGAATCAGGGTGAAAATCACCTGCCGAATATCGGAGCTGGTCACACCCTCTTCAAGTCCCTCATACACGCGCTTGGCACGGTCGAGAAACTCGCTGACTTCTTCTTTGTTATAGCCGGGAACACCTTTGGGGGCGTCTGGAAACAGCTCACTCACAGCCCCATTGTGGTCTGCAAATCACACCGAGCCCCGGAGTCACACACCCCCGCTATCTCGGGCCTTAGAGGACGAATGAGAGCAGGTAACCCAGTGCGACCGACGGCATCGCCGAGTCCAGCCTGTCCAGGACACCCCCGTGGCCGGGAAGCAGTGTGGACATGTCTTTGACCCCGAGACCTCTCTTAATCAGCGACTCCACTAAGTCGCCTCCGGTGGCGGTGACCAGCATGCCAAGCCCAAACAGAGCCCCCCACCCAGGGCCAATTCCCAGAAGCAAAACACCTACGGCGGCACCTGCGAGCACTCCTGCA
>CAJXYC010000012.1 GCA_913063365.1 uncultured Cellulomonadaceae bacterium | reverse complement strand
CACTCAATGGCCAAGACCATCACCACGGCGGCAAGTGCGGCGCCAATGACGGGGCTTTGGCCCAGGACAAATGCGGCGGCAACCCCTGGCACCACCCCGTGAACAAAGGCATCACCGAAGAAACTCATCCCGCGCAAAACAAGCCACGTGCCGACCGTGGATGCCATCAGGGCGGCAAGGACTCCACCAATCAAGGCTCGCTGCTGAAACCCGTAGCTAAATGGCTCCAGTAACCAGTCCACACCCCTAGTTTCCCAGGGCGGAGGCAATCTGGCGAGCGTTGTAGAGCATCATCTCCTGATAGGACTCCTGATCACTGCCTGGCTCACCAATGCTGCCAATGTAGAGGGGAACGACGTCCAGGCCACCGCTCTCCTCAGCGACCGCGTTTAACAGGTCAGAGGGCACGTGGAAGTTTCCAAACATGGCCGTGAGACCGCGGGACTCGATCTCGGCAACGAGGGCCGCGAGGTCCTGTGAGCTCGCCTCGGCGAGAGTGCTGCCCCCCGGAATGACGACCCCGGCGACCTCGAAGTCATACCCCTCTGCGAAGTACCCGAACGCGTCATGGTCGGTGACAAGGACACGATTGTCATCTGGAATGGCGGCGAGTATCTCAATCATCTCGCCTTCAGAGTCACGGATGGACTCTGAAACCTCGGCCGCGCAATCGACAAAACCCTCGCCGTATCGGGCTTCCAGGGCGACACCTAGGGCATCGGTTGCATCGGCGACCCTATTCATGTCCAGCCAAAAGTGCGGGTCGAACTCCCCGTGATCGTGATCGTGGCCTTCTTCATCGGAGTGGTCGTCGTGCTCCTCCTCCCCGTGGTCGTGATCGTGGCTTTCTTCATCGGAGTGGTCGTCGTGCTCCTCCTCTCCGTGATCGTGGTCGTGCTCTTCTGCTGACTCGTCATCGTGTCCACCAAAGGGAAGTGGTTCTCCAACCTCTGCCATTCGGAAAACTGTGCCACCTTC
Organism: uncultured Cellulomonadaceae bacterium; assembly: GCA_913063365.1. Classification (GTDB taxonomy): domain Bacteria; phylum Actinomycetota; class Actinomycetes; order Actinomycetales; family Microbacteriaceae; genus Pontimonas. The sequence goes on along the minus strand of CAJXYC010000012.1, from coordinate 23,235 downwards.
TTGCTCGAACTCCTCCAGTGGCTCGACGAGGCTTTCTTCCAACATCAACCCATTCGCTACGACAAAACCTGACTCAGCGAGCAGGGCCAGCTGGGCCGAGGAGGGCTGATAGTCGTGAGGGTCAACTCCCAGAGGCATGAGGACTTCTACCTCAGTATTTCCCTCGCATGCTGCAATCTGGTCGGCAATACTGCCCATAACGGTGGTCGTTGCCACCAAGGTCTGCGTGCTGATAGCGGGCGCCACGGCCTGCTCTTGGTCCGAGTCGGGTTGCGATTCAGGCGAGCTGGCGTCTGGTGTGCACGCTCCAAGGAGTAGCGTTCCGGTGGCAAAGGCAATCGTGATGAGTGAAGGTTTCATACCCTCATGCTAAACGCTATTGATAATCGTTGTCAATAAGGCTAGTCGAGTAGGAGGGCGGGCTCCTCCATCACGCTTGCGACATCGGCAACAAAACGGCTCGCAACGTCACCATCCACTACTCGATGATCGAAGCTTGCCGCCACCGTCGTCACCATGCGCGGCAATACTTCGCCATCGACAATCCACGGCTTGGGCTTGATTGTCCCGAGCGCCACAATCGACACCTCACCGGGGTTCAAAATCGGTGTTCCCGTGTCCACTCCAAACGATCCAAGGTTGGTAATCGTGATGGTGCCGTTTGCCATGTCCTCGGGAGTGGTCTTGCCCTCCCGGGCAGTAATCGTGAGGTTCTCAAGCGCGACGGCAAGCTCACGAAGGCTCATCAAATGGGCATCCTTCACATTCGGCACAATCAGCCCGCGCGGAGTGGCAGCGGCGACTCCCATGTTCACGTAGTGGTGGACGATGATTTCCTCATCCGTCCAGGTGGAGTTGACAGACGGGTTTCGTTGCACAGCCCAGATCATGGCCTTCACCATGACTAACAACGGCGAAATACGAATGCCAGCGAATTCCGGCGACGCCTTCAGTCGCTTAACAAACTCCATCGTCCTCGTGGCATCGACATCGACAAACACCGAGACGTGAGGGGCGGAGAACATACTCGTGACCATCGCGTTGGCGATAGCTTTTCGCACGCCCTTGACCGGGATGCGCTCCTCACGTTCCTCAGGCCAGGTGGGGGTATCAATATTGCGAAAGACCTTTGCCTGCTCTGCATGGCGCAACACATCATCGCGGAGGATTTCTCCCCCCACCCCACTGGGACTCACATCTGCGAGGTTGACCTCGAGCTCTTTCGCGAGCTTCCTGATGGGGGGCTTTGCAAGGACAGGGACAGAGTCTTGGATGGGAACTTTCACATCTGCCGCACCACTCGCCACCACTGTCTCAGCAGGCGCATAGCGCTTCCGCCTGGCAGGTTTTTCATCAGCCCCAGATCCGTACCCCACGAGGTTGTCGGGTTGAGAAGAATCAGATGCGACCGTCGCCTCGGCGTCGTGCACCGCCTCCGTCACTTCCTCCACCACAGGGTCGGGGGCAGGGGCATCTGGATTACTATCGCGAACGGTCAAGATGGTGGTGCCGACCTGGACGGTGTCGCCCTCTGAGGCGAGCAGCTCCTCAACTGTTCCCTCGACCGGTGAGGGGAGCTCGACGAGGCTCTTTGCCGTTTCAATTTCGCAGAGGATTTGGTTGAGGGCGACCTGCTCGCCGGGCTGGACCTTCCAGGCAACAATTTCTGCCTCAGTCAGGCCTTCTCCCACGTCCGGGAGGGGGAATTGAACGAGTGCCACGGTGAACCTCCCTCAGTTCCTAATATGCCAGGGCTCGGTCCACCGCATCCAGGATGCGGTCAACACTCGGAAGATGGGCCGCCTCGAACTGGGCAGGCGGGAACGGGATATCAAAGCCACTGACTCGAATCACAGGCGCTTCCAGTGAGTAGAAGCAGCGCTCGGCGAGCGTGGCAGTAATTTCACTACCCACGCTCACATTGCCCGGTGCCTCCTGGACGACAACAGCACGTCCTGTCGACTGCACCGAGTTCACCACGACGTCCCAATCGATGGGGGCCAGACTTCGAAGGTCAACGACCTCGATACTGGTGCCTTCCTGTTCGGCCACCTCGGCGACTTGAAGGAGCATGCTGACAATTGCTCCGTGTCCGATCAAGGTCAGGTCACTTCCTGGTTTCACCACGACTGCCTGGTGCAGAGCAGGTCCTGGGTCGTCGGTGTTGACCTCTCCTTTTTGCCAGTAGCGACTCTTTGGCTCCAGGAAAATCACTGGATCTGGTTGCTGGGCTACTTCCTGGATCATCCAGTAGGCGTCGTGTGGGGTGGCGGGGCTCACAATCCGTAGCCCCGCGGTGTGGGCAAAATACGCCTCGGGGCTTTCCTGGTGGTGCTCCACGGCCCCGATATGCCCACCGTAGGGAATTCGAATCACAACCGGCATCTGGATCGACCCCTCATGCCGGTAGGTGAGCTTTGCCAGCTGAGTCGTGATCTGGTCGAAGGCCGGATAGACAAACCCGTCGAATTGGATCTCACAAATTGGCCGGTAGCCACGCATCGCAAGACCAATAGCCGTGCCAACGATTCCGGATTCTGCCAGCGGTGTGTCAAACACTCGCGCAGGGCCAAACTCCGACATCAGGCCCTCCGTGATGCGGAAGACGCCACCCAACTGGCCGACCTCTTCACCCATGACAAGAACTGACTTGTCTTCGGCCATCGCCCGCCGCATTCCCTCATTGAGGGCTTTGGCCATCGTCAGGTTCATGCGCCTGGACCTTCCTCGACGAAGGAGCCCTCATAGTCGGCAAACCACTTGGCCTCCGCCTGGAGGGGAGCGTGGTCCGCGGAGTACACGTGCTTAAACATTTCTGAGGGCTCGGGTGTCGGGAGGGCCAGAACCTCCTTGCGCAGGTCACTCACCTCATCGCGGGCCTGCTCGCCGACCTCCTGGAAGAAACTGTCCTGCTCACCCTGTGCGCGCAAGAAGGCCTCGAACCGGGTGATCGGGTCACGCTCAGTCCAGAACCGAAGCTCGTCCTCATCCCGATACTTGGTCGGGTCGTCACTGGTGGTGTGGGCACCAATTCGGTAGGTGAGCGCCTCGATGAACTGGGGGCCAACCCCAGAGCGTGCTTGATCAGCCATCTCCCGCGTGACCGCGTAGCTGATGAGGGCATCATTGCCGTCAATTTGCCGCGACGGAATACCGTAGCCGGCAGCACGTTGAGCAAGCGGAGTCCGGGACTGGACCCTCACCGGTGTGGAGATCGCCCAGTGGTTGTTTTGGAGGAAAAACAAGACCGGTGCTTGATAGCTCTGGGCAAAGACCATCGCTTCGTGGGTATCGCCCTGGCTGGTTGCGCCATCACCGAAGTACACCATGGAGATTTCGTCGGTGTTCACGTCTCCTGTGGCCACCGAACCGTCCAGCCCAATGCCCATGGCGTAGCCGGTGGCGTGCAGAGTATGCGACCCGATTACCAAGGTGTAGAGGTGGAAGTTGTTGTGGGTTTTCGGGTCCCACCCACCGTGGGTAATTCCCCGAAGCATGCGGACGATTTGCAGCATCGAGACCCCGCGAAGTCTGGCGACGGAGTGTTCCCGGTAGGCGGGAAAAATCGAGTCCTGCGGCCTGGACGCCAAGGCAGAGCCCACCTGGCATGCTTCTTGCCCAATTGCCGGGACCCACAGAGCCATCTGGCCCTGCCGCTGCAAATTGCCCGCTTCAATATCAAGCTCCCGGACAACCGCCATCGTCCGGTACATGAGCTGCAATGTGTCGTGGGAAAGAGCCTCGATATAGGGCCAATACTGGTCATAGACAGGACCCTGGACAAGGCTTCCGTCTACCTCCAGTAGCTGAAGCGTGTCCTTCGAAAGAGGCATGACACCTACCCTAACCGCGGGCTCTCTGCCGACTTCGTCGCTCCTGCACAACCAAGAGAAGAATTCACCGTCTGGCCACTACACACGCGCAGGCAGATGGCCACGAAAACCTCGCCAGCAGGCATAGTGGAGGCGTGCTTCGCCTTGTTTTTCGTTCTCTAATCACGGCGGTCGCTCTCGGCGTTGCCGTGTGGGCAGTGCCAGGGCTCTCCATGACCCCCTACTCAGAGGCCAATACAGAGATCCTGATTGGTTTTCCGAGCCTGGAAGTGTCGCTCACTTACCTCATCGTCGCGGTGGTGTTTGGCGTCGTGAACACCGTGATTGGCAACACCATCCGAGTGGTCGCCTTCCCCATTTACATCCTGACCCTCGGGCTGATTGCCCTCTTGGTCAATGGGCTGATGCTCCTGATTGTGAACCAGGTCTCCACCTGGTTGGGCTTTGGCTTAAGCGTTGAGGGACTGAGTGCGGGTGTTCTCGGGGCGTTGGTCTTGAGTGTGACCAGCTGGATTATTGGCCTGTTCTTCCGGCCACTGCTTCGCCGTCGCCGGTAGTTAACTCAGTCGCATCAAAAAGATACGACTGGCCCGAGACGCCCTCCGGGGCCGTCGCCACCGCGTCGTGCAAAAACGACACCGGTGACCGGTCAATCTGTGTCGCGGTGTCGGTATAACCCTCACTCGCGTGGACAGCAGACACATCCCAGAGCGGAGCGCCTGAGTCCCTGCTGACCACGACCTCCCGACCGGAACTGGTGTGCCCACCAAGCGACACAATCGGGTCGTCTGTGTGTTCAATCCTCAGGGCAGGGTAGTCACCGGTCACCGGCATATGCCCCACGGGAGCACCCGCGGTAATCAGCCCGACGGTTCGAAACTGACCTGACTCAGCCAAAGCGGTTGCCACCGCACCGCCCTGAGAATGGCCGACGAAAACCACTGGGTCCCGCGGGCTCACGCGAGCCTGCCGCATGGCGTGCCTGGCCGCCATCGACGCAGCCGCCGGGACACCGGCGACCAGAGCCAGATTGGAGCGCATATCGAACGGGTCGTCTTCTGATCCGAGACTCCACTCCCGAGTTCCCGAAATAAACACCTCCGTATGCGTAGTGCCATCCGGTAGCGGGTATCGCTCGATACGAATCGGTGTCTCGCTGCCAGGTAGCCTCGCAAGCCGCTCCGCCACCCCTGACGCGATGGGTACACCGTGAGCCACACTGTGCTCCTCGACCCTCACCCCCGGGTGGTACCCGCCACTGAGATGGAGCACTCCCGCGGAGAGCCCGCCCAGAACAGAGTGACCAATCATGAGAGATGTCCGGAACTGTTCCTGCTCGGCGACTAATTCGGTATACGACTGAAGAGACCGGGACACGTGATCCACATCATCCACCCAGCGCTCACACGTCTGGGTCAGGAGACTCCAGCTTTCTGGCTGATAGTCCCGAACCGAACGCACAAGCTGGTCGGTGGTGTGTTCGGCCCTCGTCACCACCCCTCCGAGGAGGTCAATCAACCACCACAGGTCTTCTGTGGCGACGCGCTGTCCTCCAGACGCGCTAATGACCAGGCTGCTCACGGCTCAGTAAGCGCCTGGATACGCCTGTACTGCTCTTCACACTCCTGCTCGACCCGTCTCACCACACTGACCACCCGGTCGAGGTCATCACCGGCGAGGTCCATCAGCTGTTTGGCGCGGGCTTTGGTTGGACCTGCCCAGCTCTGGAGGTCAGGAAGTGCCAGCCATGCGCTCCGTGTCGCAAGCCACTCTGCTTCCGCCCGCTCCACCGCCTGCCATACCGCGTGGACACTGGAGAGCTCTGCCATGCGTCTCACCGTGCCAGTGCCCTGGAGAACAGCTGGGAACACCCAATGGTCGGGGAGTTTTCTGTTGCTGAGCTACCACGTGGACACCCGCCAGATACGGCAGAATAGAAGGGTTGGTCGACCCAAGGGGGTAGCAGTGTCCGATCGTCCCCCCGCAGCACTCTCCCCGCTCGACGGCCGCTACTGGCCAGAGGTCGAGGCGCTCGCCGGACACTTTTCTGAAGAAGCACTCAACCGCAGCCGGCTCGAAGTCGAGGTCGAGTGGCTCATTGAGCTCTGCGATCACGGAGTGGCCGGAGTCGAAGCGCTGAGCGATGGGGAGAAGAAAAACCTCCGCGGCATTGTGAGTGGCTTTGATTCTGCTGAAGCCGAAGCCATGAAGGCAATCGAGCAAAAAACCCAGCACGACGTGAAAGCAGTCGAGTACTACCTGCGAGACAAAATCGAAGGTCTCGGTTTAGGTCATCTTTCTGAGTTGGTGCACTTCGCCGCGACGAGCGAGGACATCAATAACGTCTCTTACGCCCTGATGGTCTCCAGAAGTGTCCGGGAGGTCTGGCTTCCCGCTGTTGAGACAATCATCGACGAGCTGTCCTCTCGCGCCACGCAATGGCGCGACGTTCCCATGCTGTCTCGAACCCACGGACAGCCGGCCACACCCACCACCTTTGGAAAAGAACTGGCGGTGTTCGCCCACCGGCTGAAAAGAGTGGTCGAGCCACTACGTTCGCTGAGCCTGCCCGCCAAAATAAACGGCGCCACCGGGACCTTTTCTGCCCACCAGGTCGCCTGGCCCAGCGCGGACTGGCCTGCGCTCTCGCGAGGATTTATTGAACGGTTGGGCTTGGAGTGGAATCCGCTCACCACTCAGATTGAGTCCCACGACGGCCTCGTCTCGCTCTTCCACCAGATGAGTCACGTCGGCACTATCGCGCATAACCTCTGCACCGATGTGTGGACCTACATTTCGCTCGGATACCTGCGCCAGATTCCCGTCAAGGGCGCCACCGGATCGTCGACAATGCCGCATAAGGTCAACCCCATCCGATTTGAAAACGCCGAGGCCAACCTTGAAATCGCCAATGGGCTACTCGGCACCCTCGCATCCACGCTTGGAACCTCACGGCTGCAGCGTGACCTCACCGACTCGAGTACGCAGCGCAATATTGGTGTGGCCATGGGACATCAAATGGTCGCCTGGTCCAATATCCAAAAAGGCCTCGGCCAAGTTGATGTCGCGCCCGAGGTTATGGCTGCCGATCTTGACTCCACCCACGAAGTACTCGCCGAAGCGATCCAAACAGTAATCCGAGCAGAGATTGTGGCCGGGAACTCCTCCATCTCCGACCCCTACGACGTAGTGAAGCAACTCACCAGAGGAGAACAGGTGACGGCGGAGACCCTCACTGAATTTGTCAACACTCTCGATATCAGTGACGAGGCAAAAGCCCGCTTATTGGCTCTCACCCCCGCGACCTACACCGGTCTTGCCAACAAACTGGTCGACGAGCTCTAGTTAGTCATTCCCCGATTCGGGCTTGTCACGTTGTCCCTCTGGGACACGGTTGGGTTTCATCGCGAGCAGGAGCATGGCAATCACCATGATGACGACCACAAAAGTGGCGCCCATCCCGATACTCGCCAACCCGACGTCTCTGCTCACCATGAGGATGGTGACAAACGCAAACACCGCAAGAACTCCGGCAATAGCGACGTACTCGACGGGCGCCATTTTGCGGATGCGGTCTGGTTGCCTAGCCATTAATCCTCCTGCCCCTCAGTCTCTCCTACCCGCGCAGAGCGAGCGCTGAGAGCAGCAATGACACTAAACACGGTCACAATCGATGCCCACGCACCCACAAGACCCATGGTCCACACCACGTTTGCGGGAACAAGCGCCACAGCACCAGCGAGGAGCAGTGTCATGAGCCCCAGGGTGATCCAATCCCGCCTCACCGGCTCTGTCGGAGCCATCCGCAATCCACGCAACAGGCTCGAGCCACCCGCCAATACTGACCAGACAACAATGACCCAGCCAAGTAGCGCGAGGGACGCACTGTTGGCAAAGACCGCGGCAAAGACGCCGCCTGCCAGGGCGGTGACGCTCTGACCTACCCACCAACCAGCCCAGCCGCGTGGCCTGCCAGACATCGCGAGCACCGCTGTTTGGTCGAGTCCAAGAATGAGCAGGAATCCACCGACCACCGCGAGCGCAAAGTCCGTCTGATCAATTCGCAGAAACACACACAGCACCGCGAGAATCGCCGTCGGCGCGACACTCGCCCAATACAGCCGGATTGATACCTGAGTGTTTGGGGTCACGAAGCAGCCGGGGGAATCATCGAGAGAATCTTTTTAAACATCGCCCGCTGCCCGCGCTTGGCTTTCTGCACATACGCAAGCGCCTTCTGTGAATCGTCTTCTGACCACTCAGGCGGATGGGCAAGGACTGCGCGGATGTCTTCGGGACGAACAATCCGATGCGATAGCCCGGCGTCTGCCAGCATGCCTTCGACCTTGTGGCTGTTGGAGGTGAGCGCAAGGAACGGAGTGCCTGTGACCAGACACAAACACACCCCGTGGAAACGTCCGGTGATGACAAGTTCAGCGCCCTCGAGGGCCTCAAAAAATCCTTCGAGCGGCACCCTCTCGAGGTCGCCGAGGGAGCGTCGCCAGAGATTCTTCGCAAAGCCACGGACCAGAAGTGTCCTCTTGAAGAGGTGCCTGGCTCGCAACCGGATCGTCCTGAAAATCGTCTCGTCAAACGGAGGCCGTAGGCGCTCGAACGGCTTCGTTGGATAGTCCCCTCGGTGCCCAGGTGGCGGAGTCATGGTGACATAACGGGACCCGGGGTCCTCGCGATGAAGCGACCAGAGAAGATCAGTCGCCGGCATCCCGACGGCATCGGTATAGACCCTGCCGGAGCGTCCGGAGGCGCTTCTGGTCCGGGTCCATCCCAAGGTCAGATCCGGCACCGTGGTGGCCTTCAGGCCCTGCTCGGCAAATTGCTTCTGGCTCCTGGATTCACGGACATACCTGAGAAGGAAGTCGCCTGCCTGGGTGGCCATCTGGTCGCTGTTTTCCTGCCAGACCGAATTGATGAGGAACACTGGGATTCCCCGCTCGTGGCAGTACGGAGCGACCGCGACCAGGTTCTGTGCTCGGCTGGCCGAGTGATGAAGAGTTCCCTCCCCATTGACAACGACGGCGGCAGCCGTGTTGATCAGTTTCTTGTGAACTTTCCACGTCGAATAGACCGACACGGTTTTCACGTCGTAGCCCGCACCAGCGAGGGAGTCCACAAGTCTGCTCATCACGACTTTGCAGCCGTAGTGGGCGATGGCCGCCGTGTCATTGAGAACGACGATGGTGCGCGAGCCGTCTGGCACGAGGGAAGACCTTCCTACAGGGGAGTCGACGCTCAACGCTACCCGGTTAGTCCTGCCCGGGAGCGGCGTGAAAAGCTCCAGGTGCGATGTTTCCCAGAATGTAGTTGCGCTCGGATTCGGCGTCGTGCTGCACAACGTTATTGCGGCCGTGGGCGATATCGGGGGTCTGGAAGAAATCAAACCCGTACAGGTTCACCTGCTTCTTATCCGCCACCGTCCGTAACAGCAGGTCGACCGCCATAGCCCCTGTCGAAGGTCGGTGGCCCAGGGTCTCAATCAGTTCGTCTTGCCACTGCGCCGGATAGTGCAGAAAGAATCTGGCTAAATCAACGCCCGCCACGACGCGGCCCTTCGCCGACATGAGGACGATTCCTCGGCGCGCAGCTCTTCGGGCACGCCGTATGAATGACCACTTAGCCCACGGAGTTCCACCCGTCAGCGTCATGAATACGTAGTCCGTGCGAAGCCCTGTGCTGTCTGAGTCGAGTTGAGCAAAGGCCCCTTGGTTAATCCGAATCACAATGTCGTGGCCATCGATTTCGGGTCCATAGCTGGTGCTGAGCAAGCTTTGGGCGCTCCCCACCAGCGCAATGGACTGGGCACTCCACGGATACTTCCTATCCACGAGGGGAGCTCACTTGATACACGTGACCAGCCGGAACCGCGCCTCGAACAAACTTCTCCTCCGCGACCGGATCGTGCGGGGCCGCCTTGATGATTCCGGTGTAGGTCGTGGGAGAGCCCCAGAAATCGAATCCGTACACGCTGATTTGGTTGACGTCGTCGACGGTGCGGCGCAAAAGGTCGATTGCCATCGCTCCCGTTGACGGCCTCGCACCAAGATGCTCGTGCAACTGGGCGTGCCACTCCACCGGATACACCGGGATCAGGTACTTGAGATCAATGCCAAAAAAGGTCCGCGCACGAGGAGTCATCGCCACGACGGTCTTGGCTTTAAGCCGTGCCCTCGAATACATCCAGGCTTTGTCCCAGGCATAACCAGACAACGACATCAAGAGCGCGTCGGTCCTTGATCCCGTGGACTCTGCTCGCAGGGGAATAAAAGCACCCTGGTTGATACGGATCACATAGTCCGCTGCGTCAATTTGCGGCCCGAAAGTGCCTTCCCAGACAGAGGATGCATTGCCCACAAGGGCAATGGTCTTGCTCTTCCACGGAAAGTCGCTGGCCGGCACGGGCTCTATTCTGCCCCGCCAGCCGCCTGAACCAGCAGATCAGAGAGCTCCCGCACCGCGCCCCTGCCTCCAGGCTGCCTAGAAACCCAGGCCACCACGTCTGTTACCGCTGATACCGCGTTCGCTGGCGCGGTGGGTAGTCCCACTCGCTGAAGACACGGGAGGTCCGGAAGGTCGTCCCCCATAAAGGCCACATTTTCTATAGACAGCGAAAGACTGACCATGAGTTCCTCCAGGGCTTCCCACTTGTCGTGGACACCCGTCAGGACCGGGCTCACACCGAGACGCTCCAATCGAGCAACGCCTGCTTGAGATGAAGACGAGGAAATCACCGCGACCGAGATCCCGGCCTGAACCATCTGAACTACTCCCAGCCCATCCTTGATGTCAAAGACTCGGCGCTCGAGGCCGTCCGAGTCAATCGAGATGGTGCCGTCGCTCAACACTCCATCGATATCGAGCGCGACAAGCCGAATGCCACGGAGCAGCTCTAGAGAGGGCGCACTCACCTCGCCAATTCCCAAATGGCCTTGAGTTTGGCAAGGACCCGGCCAAGGTCGTCAGTAGGAATCATGTTTGGTCCGTCGCTGAGCGCATTGTCTGGGTCGGGATGGGTTTCGAGGAACAGTCCGTCGACACCGACAGCAACAGCTCCTCGCGCCAATGGCTCTGCCAACCACCTGGCGCCACCTGAGCTGCCCTCGAGAGCGCCTGGTTGTTGAATGCTGTGTGTCACGTCATAGACGACTGGTGAGAACTCGCGCATGATCGGGAACGACCGCATGTCCACGACCAAGTCGTGGTACCCGAAGGTCACACCGCGCTCGGTGAGGAAAGCATTCTTGCCGCCGGCCTGGTGAACTTTTTCCACGGCAAAGCGCATATCCCTGGCGGCCATGAACTGGCCCCTCTTGATATTGACCGCACGACCGGACTCCCCGGCAGCGACAAGCAGATCGGTCTGACGACAGAGAAACGCAGGGATCTGTAGGACGTCCACAACCTCCGCGACCGCCGGCACCTGGGCGCTCTCGTGGATATCGGTAATCAGGGGAAGACCAAACTCGTCTTTTGCTTTCTGCAGGATCCGAAGGCCTTCTTCGAGTCCTGCCGAGCGGTAGGAAGAGATGCTTGTGCGGTTTGCCTTGTCGAACGAGGACTTGAAGACCACGTCGATATCGAGGTCTTCGCCAATCTTCTTCACCTGCTCAGCGACCTGCAGCGTGAGGTCCTCGGACTCAATGGCACACGGTCCGGCAAAGATGACCAGACGATCCCCTCCTAACTGAATGGAGTCAGTAATCGAGATAGCAGGAGCGCGAGTGGGCATCATGAGGGAATCTCTCTATGTAGTTGGTGAATGGTGACAACCCCAAGAACCTCGCCGTCAGAGACCACAGGAAGCGCAGAAATGGCTCCCGGCTGGTGTCCTTCCATCACGGCAAGCGCATGGGCAAGCAGAGCATCTGGCTCAATCATGGTCGGGTCTGTCGTCATCACTTCTTGCACGTGGGTATCCGACAAATCGGACACTTCCGTCAGTGCCCGACGAAGGTCTCCATCACTGACCACACCAAGAAGTGCTCCTGCTTCGTCATGAACCACGGCGAGACCTGTGGGGTGACGAGACATTTCAATGGCCAGGTCCCGCACACTCTGGTCAGGCCGCAGCCTGGGGATATCGGCGGGAGGCGCCATGATGTCTCGAACGGTGCGGTTAAGCCTGGCGCCAAGTGCTCCATTGGGATGGAACTTGGCAAAGTCAGTGCTGGTAAACCCTCGTTGTTCCATCAAACACACGGCTAGGGCATCTCCCAATGCCAGCGCGAGCGTCGTGGAAGTGGTCGGCACAAAGCCTTCTGGATCTGCTTCTTGTTGAACAGACGCGTCAATCAGCACATCGAGTTTGGGGACGATTGGGCTGTGGGTATCGGAAATAATGCCAATCAGTCCGATACCGCGGTGAGAACAAAAGTCAATGAGTTGGGCGATATCCGCGCCCGATCCACTCTTCGAGATGATGATGACAACTCCGGCCTGGTCCACGGCCCCGAGGTCTCCGTGGAACATCTCAGACGTCCAGTAGAAGTGGGTCCGGGTTCCGACACTGCTGAAGGTGGCGGCGAGTTTATGGGCGATGTGGCCTGATTTACCAACACCAGTAATCACCACATCAGCAGGCTCTCGCTCGAGAATGAGCCGGGCGGCAGCGGCAACCTGTTCAGGAGCTCGCCCGGCGGCAGTCTCGAGCGCCTGACGCTCGGTATCGAGGACGGCCTTGGCGCGCTCAACGAGTGGATCAGTCATCGATTCCCTCTGCAATCAGCGCCTCGAGGTCCTCTGGAACATCGATTGCACGCGGTCGGTACTCGGTCACGAAGGTAGCAATGGGAATGTCGTTTTCCAGAAATCTCAGCTGCTCGAGTTTCTCGCGTCGCTCCAGTTCGCTCTCTCCGAAGCCCCGATATTCCTTGACGGCTTCTGGGCTATAGACATACAGCCCGACGTGGCCCCACAGTCCATCTCCGTCCTCTACCCCGTCGCGGTCGTGAGGAATGACTGACCGCGAGAAATACAGGGCACGCCCAGACGATGAACGCGTCACTTTCACAATGTGTGGGGTTTGTCCCTCGTCAACGCTCATCCGAAAAATGGGGGTGCAGACCGCGAGCCCGCGGTCGACAAAAGCGTCAATCGAGTCTGTGATTAGCGAGGAGGGAATAAATGGATCATCGCCTTGGACATTGACCAAAGCAGACGCGTCCAAGCGCTCCGCGATTTCTGCAATGCGCTCGGTACCGCATCTGGCATCTGGTGAGGTCATCTGCACGTCGGCTCCGAACCCACGGGCCACCTCGGCTACCTCGTCTGAATCAGTGGCGATATGGGCCAGGTCGGCTCCCACCGCATCAACAGCCGATTGCCACACTCGCTGCACCATCGGCAAGCCCCCCACATCCGCCAAAACCTTGCGGGGAAACCGGGTCGAGGCGAGCCGTGCTGGAATAATGACGTGGGGCTCAGGCACCCGTCCAATCTAGCGCGAGCCCCCCAGGGAGGACGACATGCGGTTGCCCCGTCCTCTTCGGCGACTAATCGACCCACACACCGGTCTCATTACCGGTGTGAAGTCGGCTCTTCGGGCCAACGACCCGAACCAGATCGCCCGAACTATTTCCCGGTATCGGGGGCGGCTCAAGCTCACCAAGGAGACCGGAGACGAGCTCATCCGAGTCATTGTCGGCAGGCTCAACAATTCGGTCTCGCACGAAGAAGCCTCAGACGCTCTTCGGGCAATCGCCACAGGGCTCTCGCCACAGGCGGTGAGCTCGACGACCTTCTCTGCGCTCGAAAACCTCTCGCGGACAATTGGCTGCTTCTCTGCCTCGCTGCTCTTCACGGAAAGAGCCCACCTCGCCATCGAGGGTGAGAAAAGTCAGGTTCGACTCGTGCTCTCGGCCATTCATCGCCGCGACTTGGAACAAGCGATTGACCATTTCCGCCACTACTGGACCTGGGACGACGACTGGTTCGACATCGCTCACTACATCTGGATCTGGAGCGGCGGTATTTCTGGGGTCAAAGCGTTTGATATCGAGCCGCAGTGGGATGAGCTCCTGCGAGATAAGACCGTGACTATTCTCGGGCCCGCCGAGACATCGCTGACGAAGAGATCCCTGAAAAAGGAATCGCTGGTAGCGCGGGTCATCATGCAAGACGTGCTGTCCTGGGATGCCGGCTCGGACCCACTGGGAGGCCAGTGCGACCTGGCCTATGCCAGCCGCGAGACCCGAAACTGGCTGCGAGAGACGAATGCCTGGGATCAGCTAGATAGTTTTCGAGTCACGAGTCTGCGAGTGGACGAGGGGGCAGAACTTGGCTCAGAAACGGCGACCCTTCGACGGGCTCACGATCCCCGCAAACTCATGCTTGGCGGTTCGTCGCCCAACATGATTCCGCTGATGGCCTGGGACATCATGCGAGTTCCCGGTGTCACTCTCACCATGGGAGGAACAACGTTTTTCGCCTCCCAAGAGGCCTATACCGCTGGAAACAGAAGGTTCAAACACACCTCCGGCCGCGCCACAGATGAAACAGGAAGCACTGGGGAGCTCTTCGAGCGATGCCCGACCTTTGCCCGGCATAACGTGTTGGAAAACCTCACCCTTCTCGCCAATTGGGTACACGAGGGAGCGATTTCAGCCGATAAACCAATGACGCGTGTGGTGGCGCTCAGTCCTGAGGACTATATGGCCGAGCTCGACACACTGTATGGAATCGAGCGGCGCTAATCATGGCATCCATCACGGGAATTAGTCGCCGGCTTCGTCAACGCCAGGCAATCGCCCTGATGGATGGACTCCGCGAGGCCATTGAACAGTGGCGCTCCGACTTGGTGCCTAGCCTCGTCAACCGGCATCACAAGATCCTCGGATCACAGCAGCACGCCAACACCCTCGCTGACGTCCTCACTGGACGACTCGATAATCAGCTTTCTCATGCCGAAGCGAGCGCAGCCCTCAGTGAGGCTGCCCGCTCCCTGGCGTCGGTCACTGCACCACCCACGACCTGGTTTGTCTGGGAGAACCTGTCCCGAGCCATTGGCTGCTTCTCTGCCTCGCTCGAGTTCACTCGTGGGGCCTTTGACCTCATCACCTCGCTTCCCATCAGATCTGATGCCGAGCGAGGCAGGCTGTTTCTTGCCCATCTGTATCAAGGTGACATTGAGAGGGCTGGGCACGCCTGGCATACCTCCAGTCCCACCACAGAGACGGCTGGCTTCTGGACTGACGCGGGCCATCTGCTCTGGCTACTCACTGGAGGTGAGTCGGGTCGTGCCGACCACACTCCGCACGACGCTTTCGCCGAAGACGTCGCTGGTCGAGACGTCTTGGTGTGGGGGCCTGCTCCCGTGAGAGAGGTGCCCACAGTTTCTAAGGGCGACTATGTCGCGCGGGTCATTGCCCCTGGCGTCACTGGTTTCGATCCCGCGGACGCTCTTGGCGGTCGCTGCGACATTGCCTATGCGAGCAGTCGCGTGACGAAAGCACTAATCGCTGACGGTTCTGCAGAGGTACTCGACCAGTTCCGGTGGGTGTCATTCCGCACGGACTCGTGGAAGTCTCTTGACATCGCGCACGGTCGAACGGCACACCACCACAAGCGCCTTCTGCCCTCACCGTGGGATAAGACCAATGTGATTCCGTTGGCGGTGTGGGACCTCCTCCACGTCAAGGACGTTTCTGTCCGGGTCGGAGCAACCACCTTTTTCGCCTCAGCCCAGGCCTACACCAGCCAAGAAACGCGGTTGAAAGACGAAGCTACTGGGAAGACAGATGAGCGGGGGAGTACCGGCTTACGATTCGAGCGCTGTCTGTCGCTCTCACACCACAATCTCTCCGCCCACCACCAACTGATGGCGCTTCTGATGAAAGCGGGAGCGGTGACGTTCGACCACGCAGGCACTGAGGTGCTTCAGATGTCTCTTGCCGACTACATGGCAGAGATTGACGCCCTCTACGGTGTCGAGGCGGTTTAGACCTTCGGCATATCGGCAAAGCGCGAGTAGTGGCCTTGGAAGCCGACGGTGATGGTGTCGGTCGGGCCATTTCGGTGCTTGGCAACGATGAAGTCTGCTTCGCCGGCGCGGGGGTTTTCCTTCTCGTAGGCGCTCTCGCGGTGCAGAAGAATGACGACGTCGGCATCCTGCTCGAGCGAGCCTGATTCACGAAGGTCCGAGAGTTGTGGCTTCCGATCAGCGCGCTGTTCCGGACCACGGTTGAGCTGTGACAGCGCGACAACCGGGACTTGGAGTTCCTTCGCGAGAAGCTTGAGGGCCCTCGAGAACTCGCTCACTTCCTGCTGCCGCGACTCCACCTTCTTACCCGCGCTCATCAGTTGCAGGTAGTCAATGACAACCATCTTCAGACCGACCCGCTGCTTCAAGCGACGACACTTGGCACGGATTTCCACCAGGCTCATATTGGGGCTGTCGTCGATATACAGAGGAGCCTCATCGATACGCCCTCTCGTGGACGCAATCGTTGTCCAGTCACGCTGCTCAATCATTCCCTTGCGCATCTTCTGCAAAGGAATCGACGCCTCCGCGGCGAGAAGACGCATCGCAATCTCGGCACGACCCATCTCCAACGAGAACACAATGGTCGGCAGTGAGTGCTTGATGGATGCCGCCCGCGCGAAGTCCAGAGCCAGGGTCGATTTACCAAGAGCCGGTCGCGCTGCCACGAGAACCAGCTGTCCCCTATGGAAACCATTGGTGAGCTGGTCGAGCTCGGCGAAGCCCGAGGGCACACCGAGAAGCTCCCCTGACGATCCCCGGGCCGCCTCAATCTCATCCACGGCCTCGCCGACCGCTTCGGTCAGGGGCACGTAGTCATCGGAATCCACCCCACCCGAGACCTGATAGATCTCCGTCTGAGCGATGTTGACAAGCTCGCCTGCTTCGCCCTCGCTGGCGTAGCCCATATTGGCAATCCGCGTTCCCGCCTCGACCAAGCGCCGCAGAACAGCTTTGTCCGAGACGATCTGGGCGTAGTGGCCTGCGCTTGCTGCCGTCGGCACCATCGACACGATGCTGTGCAGGTAATCGACGCCACCCGCGCGCTGTAGAAGGCCCGTCTTCGTGAGCTCCTCGGACACCGTGATGACATCGGTGGGCTCGCCGTGCGAGTACAACGACAGGACAGCGTCAAAAATGAGCTCGTGTTTCGGGTGGTAGAAGTCTCGACCGCGAAGGACCTCAATCACGTCCGCGACGGCGTCCTTGCTGAGAAGCATTCCGCCGAGCGTGCTCTGCTCCGCTGCGAGGTCGTGTGGAGGGGTGCGTTCCCCGGATCGCTGGAAGTCGTCACCGATATCGGAGACAACACCAAGCTGGGGAATCGACATAGCCGCCCTCTCTTCACGCAATGCCAACTACTGGTTTTGTACCACCCACCACTGACGCCAGGTGCTTCGTTGCGAACGTGTCGCCAGCGGTGGAGCACAAGTGATGACCGATTCACACTAGAGACGGCTTTCCAGGGGTTCAACCAGGCCTGTGGATAACTCTGTGGAAGACCGGGGAGCAACTCCGTATCCGGTGTGTATAACTTGGGGACAGATTGGGTAAAACGCGGGAAATTTTGGGTAAGAAAAGACTATTTAGCGCATTTAAAGAGACCACACAGGCTGAATCAAAACCTGTATAAACGGAAGGTTGAGGGTTAACCGAAGTGAGCGCCATTGTGGAGAAAGGGCGCCTGGGCACGGCGCGAAGGGTCGCCGATAGGTGGGGGCACAATGCCCCCACCACCACGACATCTAGTGGTCGCCTGGTTACTTGTCGGCGACGACCTGAATAGTCACTCCCGCGACTACACCCTCGCCAATTCCCACCGTTGCTTGGTGGTCACCGAGGGTTTTGATCGCGTGAGGGATATCGATACGACGAGAGTCGACCGCGCCGAGTCCCTGGGCGGCAACCGCTGCCTCAATATCTGAGCGCGTGATTGACCCAAACAACCGGCCCTCTTTGCCCGACTTCGCGGTCACGCGAATCGGCTGGGCCTCCAGCTTGTCCTTCAACGCGACAGCTTCGTCATGCGATGCAACTGCTTTGGCCTCTCGGGCCTGGCGGATCTGGTCAACCTGCTTCTGGCCACCACGAGTCCACTCGGTCGCATAGCCCTGTGGCAGGAGGTAGTTGCGGGCGTAGCCGTCTTTAACCTCGACGACGTCGCCAGCCTGACCCAGCCCCGATACCTCGTGGGTGAGGATTACCTTCGCCATTTAGGACCTCCCCGCCCCGGCATAGGGCAAGAGTGCCATTTCCCGGGCGTTCTTGATCGCCTTGGCCAGAAGCCTCTGCTCCTGCACCGAGACTCCAGTAATGCGACGGGCGCGAATCTTGCCGCGCTCAGAAATGAAGCGCTTCAGCGTCTGCACGTCTTTGTAGTCAATAACGCCCACCGTGATGGTTTTCACGGGAGCCTGGGGCTTTGCGCCCTTTCCTCCGCGACCTTTGCGGCGGTCGCCACCAGCTTTTCCAGCCATTGTGTGTCTTTCTGTCTTGTGAGATTAAAAGGGAACGTCGTCACTCGCGGGAGCTGCCACTCCAGGCGTTGCCCACGGGTCTTGGGTCTGTCCGCCAGCTGCCGGGGAGGCCCACTGGTCATCGGCGGCCGCCACCTGGCGGTTGCCTCCTCCACCGCTGGACTGCTTGGTCACTGATGCCGTTGCGTAGCGCAAGCTCGGGCCAATTTCATCGACTTCCATTTCGATGCTGGTGCGCTTCTCGCCCTCTTTGGTTTCGTACGAGCGCTGGCGCAACCGACCCGTTGCCACCACGCGGGCGCCTTTGGTCAGCGAATTGGCGACGTGTTCGGCGAACTCCCGCCACACGCTGGCGCGCATGAACAGCGGATCGCCGTCTTTCCATTCACCGCTTTGGCGGTCGTAGGTGCGAGGAGTCGACGCGATCGTGAAGTTCGCGACGGCCACGCCATTCTGCGTGTATCGCAGTTCGGGATCAGCGGTGAGGTTTCCCACCACAGTGATTGGGGTTTCACCTGCCATGACTAGGCCCCCTTCTTCTCCGCCGGTTCGTCTTGACCGACGCGGAATGACACATCTTCGGCGCGCAGCACCTTGGTGCGCATCACGCCCTCGTTCAGCCGCAGCTGGCGGTCCAGCTCGGCAGTGGCCGCCGGGGTGGCGGTGAAGTTCACGACGGCATAGATGCCCTCGTTCTTCTTCTGGATTTCATAGGCCAAGCGACGCTTGCCCCAAATGTCGACCGACTCGATTGAGCCACCGTCATCGCGGATGACCGTGAGGAACTGGTCGAGGCTTGGCTCAACCGTGCGCTCATCGAGCTCGGGGTCCATGATGACCATCAGTTCATACTTGTGCACGAATACCCGACCTCCTTCGGACTAGAACGGCCACAGGATTTCTGTAGCAGGAGGGTTAGTGCATCGCCTGGAAGGCGAACACTGAATAGTAGCCGGCTCGCTGGCCCCGGGGCAAACTAACTCTGTTTCGCCCACCACTCGAGAAGTGTTGCTTTTGCGGCGTCTTCTCCCAGCGGACCGTGCTCGATGCGCTGATCAAGAAGGAAGCGGTAGGCCTGGCCGACTGTTTTCGACGGCCCAATGCCAAGAATCTCCATGATTTGTTCGCCATCTAAATCCGGGCGCATCGCATCGAGCTCTTCTTGTTTAGAAAGCTCCTCGATGCGTTGCTCCAAGTCGTCATAGGCAAACGAGAGACGGTCTGCTTTTTGACGGTTTCTGGTGGTCACATCGGCGCGGGTCAAGATATGCAACCGCTCCAACACATCGCCCGCGTCTCGCACATACCGTCGAACCGCTGAGTCGGACCAGCCCTGGTCGGCGTATCCGAAAAACCGCAGGTGTAGCTCGATGAGCCGGGAGACCTTGTCAATCGTGTCGTTATCAAAACGCAGTGCGGTCAATCTTTTCTTCGCCATCTTGGCGCCCACCACGTCGTGGTGGTGGAAGGTGACCTGGCCACCAGACTCGAATTTCTTCGTCACGGGTTTGCCAATGTCGTGCAGGAGTGCTGCCACGCGCAGAGTCACATCGGGGGAAGTCTCTGGAAACCGTTCTTTTTCCAGGTCAATTGCCTGCTCCAACACCGTCAAGCTGTGTTGGTAGACGTCCTTGTGGCGATTGTGTTCGTCTCGCTCTTCGCGCAAAAGCGCAAGCTCCGGCACGACTTCGGCAGCGAGGCCAGAGTCCACAAATACTTCGATGCCAGCCCGTGGGTCATCAAGGCTCAACGTCCGGACTAGTTCTTCTCGCACCCGTTCGGCCGAGATGTCGTGGATTTTCCCCACCATTGACTGCAGTGCTCCTGCCGTCTCTGCCTCGAGCGACATCCCGAGCTGTGCGACAAAACGGCACGCCCGCATCATGCGAAGAGGATCATCGGCGAAGCTCACCTCGGGAGAGCTTGGGGTGCGGAGAATTCCCTCGGTCAAATCTGTCAGTCCGCCATGCGGGTCCACTAACACCACACCCGGCACTCGCACCGCCATCGCATTGACGGTGAAATCCCGGCGTATGAGGTCGTCATCGAGGTTGTCGCCGAACTCAACGGTGGGCTTGCGTGACTGTCCGTCATAACTATCTGCGCGGTAGGTCGTGATTTCGATGGTGTGGTCGCCAAATTTCGCGGCAATCGTGCCAAAGGCGCGTCCCACATCCCAGGTGGCCTCTGCGAGTGGGGCGACGAGCTTCTCGATCTGGTCGGGAGTAGCCGAAGTGGTGAAATCAAGGTCGTTCACCGACCGGCCGAGAAACGCATCCCGCACCGGGCCCCCGACCAGCGCCAGCTCGAATCCCGCCTGGTCAAACGCGTCGGCAATGCTCTTCACCGGTTCAGAAGAAGCCAGATTCTGCAGAGTGTCGAGAGCCTCGGCAACGCGTGTCATCGTGCTCAGAGTCTAGACTCGGAGCGTGTCAGCCGAAGGGAGTGACCAGCGCGGCAGATGACAACTCTCAGGCCACCCCGCAGAGTCAGGTGGGCCCGTGGCCTGGTCCTCCTGGTCACTAGCGCGCTCGGTTTCACACTCCTCTCTGCCCCCGCTCAGGCGGCTGCTCCCCCCTCCAGCTCGGCAGGGACCTTGGACCTTTTCGTTCAAGAAGGAAGTATCGTCCAGCCAGGACAACTAGTGACCGTCCGGGTGACGATCCGTGCCCAAGAGGCACAACCAATCGCTGAACAAGCGGTCCGGCTCTCGCTGACCACTGAGCCACTAGCGACAGAAACCGCGCTTCGTCGTTTTCTCGACCGAGACGCTGATCCCGCGCTCACGGTGGTGGACACCAGGCTGTCGCCTGCGGTGCGAGAGCTGGAAAGTAGCGATGTGCGCATCCCGGTCGTGGTTCCGGGCGACCCTGCTGGGTCCAACCCCGAGCCCACCAGCTACGGCCTCCAAGCGGATTTCATCGACAGCGTCGACCAGCCTGAGACCGAAGCGATTCTCACTCAACGGCAAATTCTCACCGTGGTTCCCGGCGAGACCGCCATCCCCTCCACTCCCGTCGCACCGATTGTGAGTCTCACTGTGCCGCCAGTCGGTGGCCAGCCATTAAGCGCTGCCGAAGTCGAGGCATACACAGCGCCAGGGGGAGCTCTTGACGTGGTGGCGGGAGTTCTCCGGCGCTACCCGGCGACCGTCGCAGTGGATAGTCGAATCACCCAGTCGATCAACGCCCTGGGAGATGACGCCCCCGAGAGCGCAGTCACCTGGGCTGCTGATGTGGGGGGTCTTGGATTCCAGCAGTTCGCACTGCCCTGGGCCGATACCGACCCGCTAGCCGTGCTGGCAATCGACACGTTGCTCTACGCCAGGTTGGGTCAATATCCGTGGCTCCACAACGCCAACGTCACGAGAGACCAATTGGAATCCCTCGCCCAACGCTCGGCTGTCGCCATTTTGGCTCCCAGCTCGATCGTCGACAGCGACCGGACCGTAGTTCAATACGGCTCAGCCACCCTCATTCGAGTAGACGAGGAACTCTCGAGAGCCCTCCGGGACGCAGTCCTCGCCGTCACTGAAGAGGAAGCAGAAGCGGCGCTTCAACGAGTGCAAGGCCTTGTCGCGAAGAGAGCAATTAGCCAAACGGGAGAAGCGCTCGTCGTCGATACGGGTCGAGTACCGGTGACCGCGATTGCCCTCCGGCTTGAAGACACTCTAGAGAGGCTCACAAACATCGCCTTTGCGGACATTGTTGGAGTGCCTCTCAGCCAAGAACCAAGCGAACTGGCTTTCGACATCAACCAGTCGTCACAACCACGCGAATGGAATGAATTCGTTGACGAGGTGCGCGAGCTCTGGCGGGCAGATGTGAGCTACTCCACGATCGCGGCCAATCCAGAGGCAATCGTGGTAAGCCGCTGGAATCGATATCAGGCGCTCTTTTCCTCTGCATGGCTCGATAATCCGGTTGGAGCAGACGCGGAATGGGAGCGCGCCCAAGCTGACTCCGCCACATTCCAGGACTCTGTCTATATTGAGCCGGGGAGCTCGATCACGGTGCTCGCAGATCGAACAGAGCTTCCAGTGACCATAAGAAACGACTTACCCTCATCCGTCACCGTCCAGTTATCGGTCAAACCCACCCGAGGCTTACTCCGAGTGGAGCAATCCCAAGTGAATGTTGTGGTGCCGGCGAACTCGTTCCAACGGGTAAACGTTCCTGTCCGATCACTCGCCAACGGAGTCGCTCCCGTCGAGTTATCCCTCACCAACAGCTTGGGTGACACACTCAGCGAGCCCGTCAACCTTCAGGTGACAATTCGCGCCGGTTGGGAGAGCGTGATCACGATTGCGCTCGCGATTATCGTCGGTCTTGTCTTTGCCTTTGGTATCTACCGGGCCGTCCAACGACAGCGCCTGATCGGGTCGTCTGATGGCTGAGGCACAGGAACCAAACCGGGACCACGTCGGGCGGGCGGGGGTGTTACTCGCCTCCGGCACCATCGTGTCTAGAATCCTGGGCTTCATTGGCGCGATTTTGCTCGCGAGAACGCTTGGGACCGTGGGCTCTGGCGCCGATGCATTTGCGCTAGCCAATCAGTTGCCCAACAACATCTATGCGCTTGTGGCGGGTGGCATCCTGACGGCGATTCTTGTTCCGCACATCGTCAAAGCAGGCGCCAACGAGGACGGTGGTGCGGGGTATGTCAACAAAATCGTGACGATTGGCATCGTCATTTTCTTAGGCTTTGCCATCTTGGCGACCCTCTTGGCGCCTCTTCTTGTCCTTCTCTACGCCCAACAGGGCGGGGCTGGAGTACGAGGATTCAGCCAGGCCGACATGGCACTTGCGACTGCGCTTGCCTACTGGTGTTTGCCACAGGTGCTCTTTTATGCGCTGTACAGCCTGTTTGGTGAGGTGTTGAACGCGAGGAAGATCTACGGTCCCTTTACCTGGGCCCCCGTGCTGAACAACAT
>CAJXYC010000011.1 GCA_913063365.1 uncultured Cellulomonadaceae bacterium | reverse complement strand
CGAGGGTGGCAACGAGCTCAGGACCGTGGGATTCTCCCGCTGTGAGCCACCGAAGCATGCCCCTATTCTCACACGCCAGGGTGAGAGGGGGGCTCGAGCCCGACGCTCAAGCGCATGGCGTCGATGATCTCGGGCTCTCGCTCGAGTGACAACGATGTGTCCGCGTTTACGAAGGCTCGTATTTGGGCCAGAGCCTGATACACAAGCATTTCGAGCCCAGAAATCACCGGAGCGCCCGCTGAATGCCAAATCGACGCCAAGGTGCTGGGCCAGGGGTCGTAGGCAATATCGAACAGCGTGGAGGAGCCAGCCACGACGTCTAAGCCGGGGATTTCCGCGACGACACCGCCAGGAAGAGTGGAAATGACCCACTTCGGCGGTTCGGACGGAATATCAGACATCACAGCGACCTCGACCGGGATTCCCAAAGTCTCTGCCAGCACCTCGGTCACTCGTGCACGCTCGGGACTACGCACAACTAGCACCAGTTTCGCCGGGTTAAGGGTGGAGAGGGCGTAGACCACTGCCCGGGCGGTGGCGCCCGCTCCGAGCATCCAGACGGTGTCACCAGAGACTCCGCCGTAATCGGAGAGCACTTGAGCGGCTCCCCACCAGTCAGTGTTCTCCAGCCACCAGTCATCGTCTGCCCGGACAACCGTGTTGGCAGCGTGCAGCAAATCCACAGGGCCTCGATGATCGCTCACCAGATTCAAAATGCCTTCCTTGAGGGGCATGGTGAGCGACAGCCCGCCAACGGCGCTTGGGAGAGTGTGAAACGCGTCGGCGAGTTGCTCGGTGCTTACTTCAACAGCGCGATATTCCCACTCAAGACCCAGCACGTCATACGCGGCGCGGTGAAGCTCTGGTGATTTGCTGTGCGCAATCGGTGCGCCCCAGACTTCGAAGCGTTTACTCGCAGTACTCGGCATTTTCGGCCTGATCACACCACTCTTGAAGCAGTTGGACCGCGCCGTTGTGTTCATCGAGTGTCTCGGAGAACACGGTCGCTCCGGACTGCAAATTCACGGTCACAAAGTACTTCCAGTCACCCTCTGCGGGGTTCAACACTGCGTCAATGGCCAGGTCGCCTGGTAGCCCAATTGGACCGACCGGGAGGCCCTGGTAGTAGTAGGTGTTGTAGGGGTTGTCGGCGTTGGCCCGAGCCTCATCCGTGGTCCAGACGGTCCCTTGCGTCTGTTCCCAATAGGTCACGGTCGAGTCAAATTGCAGCGGCATCTCGTCCTCGAGGCGGTTGTCAATCACGGCCGCGACGCGGTAGAAGTCCTCTTCTTCTTTGGCCTCTTTTTGGACAAGCGCTGCCTTCGTAAGGACGGTGTGCCACTGATCAGGCTCTACTCCGCGGTCTTCCAAACGACTGATCATCTCGTCGACCATGCGCTGAATCACGTCGCTCGCGTTCGCGCCTGGTTCGATGTCGTAAGTCGCGGGGAACACATAGCCCTCGAGTGATTCTCGCTCGGCGGAAATGCCGTAGGTGGTGGGGTTTTGCACGGCCTCATCCAAATCAGCGCGGGAAATGTCTGTCTCGTCAGCGATGATTTGCAGGGCCTGGTCGAGTGTCCGGCCCTCTGGGATGGTCACGCGATAGAGCACGCGATTAAACGGATCGAGGAGGGAATCGACAGCTGCCCTGGCAGACATTTCTGTCAGTAGCCGATAGGTGCCTGGTTGGAAGGTAATGCTGGAATCACTCAACAGCAGTTGGTACACCGATTCAAAGGACGCCGTCACGCCCTGATCGACCAATTTCCGAGCGACGTCCTCGCCGATGTCACCCTGCTCAACAATCACCAGCACTTCTGGTTGCTCACCGGTGCCCGCGTAGTCGGGGATTTCTTCATCACCCAAGTAGTCAAGAACTTGCTCGCCGTATTGGTCCCAACCCCACCAGCCAGCGCCCGCGATGCCCCCAAGAATCACCAAAACAGTGACAAGGATGGCGGCGCCTGCGCCACGCGAGGAGCCCTGACGGCGTTCTTTTCTGGAGGGGGGACGTTGGTCGAGCGGACGCTCGGCGTCGTCGGACGAGCCGCGAAGCAGTGCTTCAAACTCGTCGTCGCTCATGTCCTACTCCCCCTCATTCACCTGAGCCCCTGGTGCCGCGCCAGTGCGACGTTCTTGGTCCAGCGAATGTTGCAAAATGATAACAGCCGAGGCCTGGTCGATAATTTGGCGCTGTTTTCTCGCTTCAGTACCACCGCTGGAGAGCATCTGTTGGGCGCTTACTGTGCTGAGACGCTCGTCCACGAGTCGCACCGGAACACTTACTTTTTGGGCCAGCTCGAAGGCGAAGTCTCGCGCGTCTGCTGTCGAGGCGGTATCGGTCCCACGGAGCGAAATGGGAAGACCGACGATGATTTCGAGTGCGTCATAGTCCGCGCTCAGAGCGACCAGCTTGTCAAGGGCCTCAGCTCGAGGCAGTGTCTCCACGGGAACCGCGAGCAGACCATCGGGATCTGAGCGGGCTACACCGACGCGGGCTTTTCCCACGTCGACACCCAGCCGGACACCCCGACGCATTAGAGCGCTGACAGCTGACTCCTGATGAGCTCGAGTGCGCCCTCGAGTTTCTCTCCATCTGGGCCGCCGCCTTGGGCCATGGCGGGCTTGCCGCCGCCACCACCACCCAGCATCTGTGATGCCTGCTTGACGAGGTCACCGGCGTGAACTCCGGCGTCGAGTGCCCCCTGGTTGGCAGCCACGACCACCACTGCACGACCGTTCAGCACAGAACCCAGTGCCACCACCGCGCTGTCAGCAGAAATGCTGTGTAGCGCAGTCTGTGCGACGTGGCGGAGATCATCGGCCTCACTCACGCCGTCGAGGGCTTTCACCACTGCCTGGAGGGAGCCGAGCGAGGACGCCTCAGCACTGACCGTCTGAATCAGGCTGCCGAGGCCCTGCTGCCGGAGAGACGACACTGTTTTTTCGAGCGACCGAATCGTCTCAAACAGCTCGTCGATTCGACCGGGAATTTCCTCGCGGGGAGCCTTGAAGGTGGTCTGCAGTCGCTGGACAAGTTCGCGCTCACGACTGAATTCACTGAGCGCATCCATTCCGACCAGAGCTTCAACACGCCGTGAGCCCGCACTCACCGAAGCCTCGTGGACGAGGTTGATCACACCAATGTGGGCTGAGCTCGAGACGTGGGTTCCGGCGCAGAGCTCCCTCGACCAGGGACCGCCTATATCGACCATGCGGACGGTGTCGCCGTATTTTTCGCCAAACAAGGCCATCGCTCCCATCGCTTTTGCCTCGTCGATCGGGAGCACTTTGGTCTCGACGGGCAAGTCGTCGTGAATAGCTTTATTCGCGATGGACTCGATTTCGAGCTTTTGTTCAGGTGCCAGCGATTTGGTCCAGGAAAAGTCCAAACGCATATAGCCACTGCGGTTGAGAGAGCCGGCCTGGGTGGCATTGGGGCCCAAGGTGTCCCGCAGCGCAGCGTGGATGAGGTGGGTCGCCGAGTGGGCTTGACGGGCTCGGTATCGGTTGGCTGCGTCCACAGAGACAGCCACACTCGAGCCGACCGACAGCTCACCGCTCGTGAGGGTCACGGTGTGGGAAATGAGCCCCGGCACGGGACGCTGAACATCCAGCACCTCCGCCGTCATTCCCGCCGAGCTCAGCGTGCCTTTATCGGCCACCTGTCCACCCGATTCTGGATAGAGGGCGGTTTCGGCCAAAATCACCTCGACCGTGTCACCGGCCTGTGCCTGTGTGACCGACTGGCCGTCTCGGATGATGCCAAGCACTGTGGATTCGTTTTCGAGCTCGTCGTAGCCGAGGAACACCGTCTCCCCGTGCGAGCGGAAATCGCCGTAGACCGACGTATCGGCGACCTGTGATTTCTTCTTCTTCGCGTCGGTTTTGGCCCGCTCACGCTGCTCGGCCATCAAGGTGTGGAAACGCTCCTGATCGACAGAAAGACCAGCCTCTTCGGCCATTTCCAGGGTCAAGTCAATGGGGAAGCCGTACGTGTCGTGGAGAACGAAAGCCGTGTCACCATCGAGGCTCGTGTGACCGGACTCACTTGCTTTCTGGACGGCCACGTCGAGAATCGTGGTGCCCGCCTCGAGGGTTCCGAGGAACGATTCCTCCTCTGAGGTAGCAAGGGATAGCGTGCGGGAAAACTCGTCGGCGACTTCCGGATAGGCCGGAGCCATCGCGTCACGAGAGGCCGTAAACAACACCTCGAAGCTTGGCTCTGACACTCCGAGAAGTCTCATCGACCGGATGGTTCGCCTCAGCAGCCGGCGCAGGACATAGCCGCGCTGATCGTTACTGGGCGCGACTCCATCAGTCATCAGCATCAGAGCGCTTCGCACATGGTCGGCCACGACCCGCATCCGCACGTCATCACCTTCGTCGGCGCCATAGCGCTTGCCCGACATTTCCTCGGCAGCATCCAGGACGGGCCTCACCTGGTCGATTTCATACATATTGGCGACGTCCTGTTTGATAAACGCCACCCGCTCCATACCCATGCCGGTGTCGATGTTCTTTTGAGGAAGCTCGCCCTGGATGTCGAAGTCAATCTTGCTGCGGACGTTATCGATCAGGTACTGCATGAACACGAGGTTCCAGATTTCGAGATACCTCGTGTCGTCCACGGCCGGCCCGCCATCGGGGCCAAACTCGGCGCCGCGGTCGAAATAGATTTCTGAACACGGCCCTGCAGGACCCGGTTGACCGGTGGACCAGTAGTTGTCCTCGCGTCCCATCGACTGGATGCGCTCATCGGGAAGCCCAGCCACTTTCTTCCACAGTTGCCTGGCTTCGTCGTCGTCCTCATAGACGGTGACCCAGAGGTCTTTTTCCGCAAAGGCCAGACCACCGTCGGCTTCGGAGCTGGTGAGTAGCTCCCAGGCATAGCCAATGGCGCCTTCTTTGAAGTAGTCCCCAAAGGAAAAGTTGCCGTTCATTTGGAAGAAGGTGCCGTGCCGGGTGGTTTTTCCCACTTCCTCAATATCGAGCGTGCGAATGCACTTTTGCACGCTGGTAGCCCGCGGAAACGGCGCCGGAACCACTCCGGTGAGGTAGGGAATGAAGGGCACCATTCCCGCCACGGTGAACATCAGGGTCGGGTCGTCACTGACCAAAGATGCCGAGGGCACCACCGTGTGACCACGGTCACCGAAGAATGTCAGCCAGCGACGCTGGATTTCAGCAGTCTCCATCTGCGCACCCCCCTATCAGCGACCTGTCCCGCGAAAGCCTTCCACAACCCCATCGACAAAGCCGTGCAGGGTGTGCCGCACGCGGTTGACAACACTGCGCCCCTCGTCAGAGCGATCCGCGAGCAACACTGCTAGGACCCCCATCAGGAGTCCAAAAATGAGAGCACCAAAGGCCCGCACTGACGTCTCCTTTAGCTAGCGAGCGGCGTAGTACTCAACGACGAGCTGCACGTCACAGGTGACGGGCACTTCGTCGCGCTGAGGACGACGCACCAGCGTGGCCTGCAGGGTGTCAATCGACACATCCAGGTACGCCGGAACCGGCGGGAGGACATCCTGGTGGGCACCGGCGGCGGCCACCTGGAACGGGTCCATTTCTTCCGAGCGCGGCTTGACGTGAATCATCTGCCCGGGCTTCACACGGAACGACGGGCGATCGACAAGCTGGCCGTTGACCATGATGTGGCGGTGCACCACAAGCTGCCTCGCCTGAGCCATCGAACGGGCAAAACCGGAGCGCAGAACGAGAGCGTCCAGGCGCATCTCCAGAAGCTCCACCAGGCTCTCACCGGTCAGACCGGGCGAAGTCCTGGCCTCTTCAAACACGCGGCGAAGCTGTGCCTCGCGGAGGTTGTATTGGGCGCGAAGACGCTGCTTTTCGCGCAGACGCACCGCGAAGTCACTGTCGGACTTACGGCGGGTGCGGCCGTGCTGGCCGGGTGCGTAGGGGCGCTTTTCCATGTGCCGCTGTGCTTTCGGGGTAAGCGGCACTCCGAGGGCACGCGACAGGCGCGTTTTGCTGCGGGTACGAGACGTGGTGGACACGACGTGTTCTCCTTCAATAACGACTTACAAATCAAAACAGTGAGGCAGTGGTCCCAGAGGGAGTGGGTCACACCACGGCATGTCCGGCTACGAGACAGCCATAACTGCGCTTTTTCCCCAGCCGCAGGTCGAAAGCGCGTGCCTTAAGGGTAGCACGGCGCTAGTCCTCCTGCGCTGCGCCCGGCTCCCCGTCAATAATGCTCCGCAGGCGCTGATAGCGAAGGCCCAATTCCGCCTCTACTCCCCGATCTGTGGGGGCGTAGTAGCGGGTCCCGCGGAGAGCGTCTGGCAGGTAATTCTGGGTACTCACTCCGTGCGGGTCGTCGTGGGAATAGCGATACCCCTCGCCGTGGCCAAGCTTCGATGCCCCCGGGTAGTGCGCGTCTCGCAGATGGGCGGGAATCGGCCCTGTTTTGCCTTCTCTGAGGTCAGATATCGCCTGGTTGATTCCACGGTAGGCCGCATTCGATTTGGGTGCGAGAGCCAGATAGACGGTGGCCTCGGCGAGGGGAATTCGACCCTCGGGCATTCCAATAAACGAGACAGCCTCCGCCGCCGCACTCGCCACCACAAGCCCTTGTGGGTCAGCCAGTCCAATGTCTTCCGAGGCGAGAATCACGAGGCGCCTGGCAATAAAGCGAGGATCCTCCCCCGCTTCCACCATTCGAGCCAGGTAATGCAGTGCCGCATCCGGATCAGACCCGCGAACAGACTTAATAAACGCCGAAATCACGTCGTAGTGCTGGTCACCATCACGGTCGTAGGCCACTAGCGCAATATCGAGCGCCTCTTCCAGGTCCGCACTCGTGACCAGAACCTCTGGCTCGCCTCGCCGCTCTGCGACCGAAGAGGCCGCCTCGAGAGCAGTGAGCGCCCTCCTCGCGTCCCCACCCGCACGCCGCACAAGTTGTTCCATCACGCCGTCAGCCAGGCTCACGGAACCCGCGAGTCCCCGATCAGCGCTGATGGCTCGGGCAATCACGTCCTGCATGTCGGTGTCGTCCAACGGTCGAAGAGTCAGCAGGAGTGAGCGCGACAACAGCGGCGAAATAACTGAAAAAGACGGGTTTTCTGTCGTGGCCGCGACCAGGACGACCAGCCCGTTCTCCACCCCAGGGAGCAAAGCATCCTGCTGGGCTTTGCTAAAGCGGTGGATTTCATCCAAGAACAGCACCGGGGGCTTTTCACCCATATCTCCGGCGATACGCGCCTGGTCCATCACCTCTCGAACGTCTTTCACACCCGCACTCACTGCGGAGAGCTCCATGAAACGCCTGCCCGAAGAGCGGGCAATCACCTTGGCGAGGGTCGTCTTTCCGACACCGGGAGGCCCCCACAGAATCACGGAAGTACCGGGCGCCTCAGACTCCGGATCAGCCAGGGTGCGAAGCGGTGAACCCGGCTGTAGGAGGTGGTCTTGACCGATGACCTCGTCGAGCGAAGTCGGCCGCATCTGAGCAGCCAGCGGTGGTCGCCTGCTAAACAACCCGTCCGACTCAGCCATTCGCCCATGCTAGTTCCGGCGGGTGACACAGCTCCGGCGACATAGGATGGGGAGCTGGTTTCCCCAAGGAGAGTGTTGTGGCGTCATCCCGTTCACGGTCGTCGGAGAAAGCACGGCTGAAGACCTACCGTGCACACCAAATCGTGCACGAGACACAGGTCAGCCGCCGTGTCCGCGACCAATGGCTCGCGGGACTGATCATGGTCGCCGCCGTCACGGTCTCGGGTCTTGGCTACTGGGGTTGGGCCACGGTCGGACCCGGCGCGCCCGAAGCGGCCGAACCGGTGACCGAGGAAGAACAGGCAGAGTTCGAAGAGGCCCTGGATGAGCTGATTGGTGAGGACGGCGCGGAAATCTCGCCTGTTCCAGACATTGCCCTCAGCGAATACCGGGCCTGGGACGCCTCGATGACGATTGACAACGTTGAGTTGGACATCACGCTAAACGGCTTCGTCGCTCCGCAGGCTGTCGCGAACTTCCTGAGCCTCACCGATGAGGGCTTCTACGACGGGGTGTCGTGCCACCGTCTGACTACCGCGGGAATCTTTGTTCTGCAATGCGGTGACCCCGAGGGCACTGGACGAGGTGGGCCTGGCTACACCTTTGGACCCATCGAAAATGCGCCTGCCGACGAGCTCTACCCCGCAGGCACCCTCGCGATGGCCCGCTCCGGGGGCGATGGAGCCAGCATGGGAAGTCAGTTCTTTATCGTCTACGACGACAGCACCATCCCTGCCGACTCCGCTGGCGGCTACACAGTCTTTGGTGAAGTGACCGGTGGGCTCGATGAGCTGATCAGCCAGGTGATTGACCAAGGCACCGTGGATGAAGTACCGGATGGAACCCCCGTCGCACCGGCTGAAATCGCGAATATCACAATCCGATAAGTCCTTGACATTCCGGCCCAATCGGGCGAAGCCGATGTGTAGGCTGAACCGCGCGCCCAGGCGCAACCAATAGAGGTATGGAGTACATGGCTGAAACCACCAGCCCGTGGGGTCGAGTAACCGACGGAGGCACCGTTGAGGTGCGCCTTGGTGACCAGTGGCACAGCGTCGGCGCCTACCCTGATGTGACCGCGGAGGAAGCTCTCGCCCACTACGAGAGAAAGTTTTCTGACCTCCTCGCCCAGGTCGACCTCGTTGAGCAGCGGCATAAAGCAAATGCTCCGGCTAAAGACCTCAAGCGAAGCCTCACCAAGCTGTCTAAAGAACTAGAAACGCCCACCTCCGTCGGAGACATTGAGTCGCTCCGGACTCGGGTGGCAAGCCTTCTGGAAACCATCGACGAGTTGGCGAGTGCCCAGTCTGCGGAGCGCGAAAAAGCGGTCGAGGAAGCGATTGCGCACCGCGAAGGAATTGTTCAGAAAATTGAAGCGCTTGCCGCCACCCCAGCGGAAAAAATCCGCTGGAAAGACGCCGGTGCGACGGTCGACGAGCTCTTCACCGAGTGGAAAGCCCATCAGAAAGATGGACCGCGCCTGCCCAAGTCGACGGCAGACGCACTGTGGAAGCGCTTCCGATCGGCCCGAAACACCCTTGACCGTGGTCGCAGAGCCCACTTCCAGGCCCGCGATAAAGCCACCAAAGAGGCCAAGGCGGTAAAACGCGAGCTAATAGAGAAAGCCCAAGGACTCGCCGAGAAGGGTGCCGCCGGTATTCCCGCCTACCGCGAGCTTCTCGAACAATGGAAAAAAGCGCCTCGGGCATCCCGCTCGGTGGATGACCAGCTGTGGGCGCAGTTCAAAGCTGCAGGAGACGTGCTCTACCAGGCCAAAACCGCCGAAGCCGAAGCCGAGGACGAAGCCAACAAAGAAAACGGCGAGAAGAAGCAGGCACTCGTCGATGAATACGCCGACATTCTGACCATGACCGACCACCGCGAGGCTGTCGAGCGGTTGCGCCTGTTTCACGACAAGTTCCGGCAGATTGGTCCTGTCCCCCGTTCCCAGCTAAAGCCCATCGACGCGCAGGTGAAGAAATTCGACCAGCACGTGAAGAAGCTGGAGCAAGAACACTGGGACAAGTCGAATCCTGAAAAACAGGCCAGGAGCCAGAGCTTCTTGGACCAGATTGATCAGCAAATTGTTGATCTTGAAAACCAAAAAGCATCCGCCGAGGAAAACGGCGATAAGAAGTCAGTCGAAACACTGACAGCCGAAATAGAAACAAAGGTTGCCTGGCGCCGCGTCCTGACCGACGCGTAAGTTCTCCACAGATCCACTGAGGTTCCCCCACGCCGGTGGCCTTTATCGGATACTCCGGCGATGCGGCAGGACCTCTCCATCTTTTCTCCCACAGAACAGCACGCTCTGGCCCTGGATGGCGTCTTGTGGCGAGACGGATCGGTGATTGCTGACTCTGCCAGTGCACCACTGCTCGCGGAGAGGGTCTCTCTTGTTGCGCGGGTTCTCCCCGAGTGGGCGATTGCGGCAGGCCACACCGCAGGCTGGGTGTGGACAGGGCTTGGGCACCCCGAGCCATGGTCACTTTTTCGGCCCCAACACCCGTCGATCTCGCCTCTCTCGAGGGCAGAATGGCGGCCACGCAGCACCAAACGCCCCGGAATGACCACCTACTCCTTTGGTCCACTGACGCTACTCAGCCGAGAGGCCACCATTACCGACCTCCTCATCGCCCCGGGAGATGACGACGTAGCAGCTGCGCAGCTCTACGCCCTGTCCGAAGAAACCTCTCTCAGAGGGTCAATCGAGCAGGTCAGACCCGCACTAACGACTAGGCAACGAGACAGGGCACGGGTGAGGACTGCCCGGGTTCGTCAGTGGTGGCTCGATTACCCAGAGGTCACCCGGTAGACGTCGTAGACGGCGTCAATCTTCCTGACCGAGCTCAGCACCCGCTCGAGGTGGGTCACATCGCCCATTTCGAAGACAAAACGGCTAATCGCCAGCCGCTCATTAGAGGTTTGGACGGTTGCCGAGAGGATATTGACGTGGTGCTCCGAGAGCACCCGAGTGACATCGGACAGCAGTCCGGGACGATCGAGAGCCTCGATCTGGATTTGCACCAGGAAGACCGCGCCCTTACTGGGCGCCCACTCCACCTCAATCATCCGCTCTGGGTTGGCGGTGAGGCTTCCGATATTGGTGCAGTCGGAGCGGTGAACGCTCACACCGGTGCCGCGAGTCACAAACCCCAGAATCTCGTCTCCCGGGACAGGGGTGCAGCACTTGGAGAGCTTCACGAGGATGTCCGGAGCACCCCGCACCAAGACACCCGAATCGCTCTTGGAGGCAGAGCGTCGGCTCTGGGTGATCGGAGCAGTCGAATACGAGTAATCGTCGTCTGAGCCTGGGTCCTCGTCGGCAATGGCCAAGAGTTTCTCGATGACCGACTGCGTTGAGATGTGGCCTTCTCCCACCGCCTGATACAACCCGTCCACGTCGTCGACGTTTACGAGCGAGACAAGTTCGGCGAGGGCTTCTTGGGACAGGAGCTGCTTCATCGGCAGGTTCTGCTTGCGCATCGCCCGGCCGATGGCCTCCTTGCCCTGTTCAATCGCCTCGTCACGTCGCTCTTTGGTGAACCACTGCTTGATCTTCGAGCGCGCCCGGTGTGAGGTCACAAACTTCAGCCAGTCCTGGCTGGGTCCAGAGTCTGGGTTTTTTGCCGTGAAGACCTCGACCGTGTCTCCACTGTTCAACGTGGTGTCGAGCGGAACGAGGCGGCCATTCACCCGCGCTCCCATCGTGCGGTGTCCCACTTCGGTGTGCACGGCGTAACCAAAATCCACCGGAGTCGCGCCGGAGGGGAGGCCGATGACCTTGCCTTTCGGGGTGAAGACGTAGACCTCTTTTGCGCCAATTTCGTAGCGCAGAGTGTCCAGAAACTCATCCGCGTCTTTAGTTTCTTCCTGCCAGTCGGCGAGATGTTCCAGCCACATCATTTCGTCGCGCTGGCTGGCCAGAGCCTCCTCGCCTTTTCGATCCTTCTGATCGTTCTTACCCTCTTTGTATTTCCAATGCGCCGCGACTCCGTATTCGGCCCGCTGGTGCATCTCGTTGGTGCGAATCTGGATTTCCACGGGCCGCCCCTCGGGGCCAAACACCGTGGTGTGAAGCGATTGATACAAGTTGAACTTTGGCGTGGCGATGTAGTCCTTGAACCGCCCCGACATGGGCTTCCATCTGGCGTGCACCGCGCCGAGCGCCGCGTAGCAGTCCCGAATATTGGACACAAGGACGCGGATTGCTGTCAGGTCGTGGATGTCATTGAAGTCTTTTCCACGCCGAACCATTTTTTGGTAAATCGAATACAGCTGCTTCGGCCGGCCCATCACGTCTGCCTTGACTTTGGCCTCTCGCAGATCCGCCTGGACCTGATCAATCACCCCATCGACATAGGCCTCACGTTCGGGGCTGCGGTCTTTGACCAATGATTCGATTTCGACATAGATCTTTGGCTGCAACACCGCGAAGGAGAGATCCTCCAGTTCCGTTTTGATGGTTTGGATTCCCATCCGGTGGGCCAATGGCGCGTAAATCTCAAGGGTTTCTTGAGCTTTTCTGGCAGCCGATTCGGGCGGCACAAACCCCCAGGTCCTGGCGTTGTGGAGTCGGTCGGCCAGTTTCACCACGAGGACTCGAATGTCTTTGGACATGGCGACAATCATTTTTCGAACTGTTTCGGCTTGAGCCGAGTCGCCGTATTTCACGCGGTCGAGTTTGGTCACTCCGTCGACCAGCATGGCGACTTCGTCGCCAAATTCGGCGCGGAGATCCTCCAGGGAGTAGTCAGTGTCCTCGACAGTGTCGTGCAGCAGCGAAGCGGCAATCGTGCGTGGCCCTAGGCCCAAATCGGCCAAAATCTGCGAGACCGCGACGGGGTGGGTGATGTAGGGCTCGCCGCTTTTCCGCTTTTGGCCTTCATGCGCCCGCTCGGCTACCTGATAGGCCGTCTCAATAATGCTGGTATCCGCGCGAGGGTGGTTCTTTTTGACCGTTCTGATGACGCCCGAGAGACCCTCGTCCGTGGAGGTTCTGGAAAAAAGACGCGGCAAAAACTGTCGAAACGACTGGAATTGACTGGATTCAGTTTCGACGGCCACGACTCACCCCCTCCTCTGGTGTCCCCAGTGTACGAGGGGGTGGTGGGTCAGACTCTGGTCTGTGCCTGTGCCCTTAGCGGACAGCGCCCGAGGAGGGCTTTTGCACGCGTTCTTTCCGCCGCCCCATCTTCTTCGCCTCGGGTTCGTTCTCTCGCAAGTGCACGTACATCGGCGCGGCAATAAAAATCGTCGAATACGTCCCGGCCAATATTCCAATAAACAACGCAAGGGCGATATCCCGCAGGGTTCCAGCGCCCAGCAATAGCGATCCGATGAACAAAATCCCGGCCACAGGCAGCACCGCCACCACAGAGGTGTTGATCGAGCGCACGAGAGTCTGGTTCACCGCCAGGTTCACCGACTCGGCAAAGGTCCTCGAGGACTCCTCGCCCTCTTCACCGGTGTTTTCCCGCACTTTGTCGAACACCACCACCGTGTCATAGAGCGAATAACCGAGGATGGTGAGGAATCCAATCACGGCCGCCGGTGTGATTTCAAAGCCCAACACACCGTAAACACCGGCGGTGATGACGAGGTCGTGAATGAGAGCTGTCATCGCGGCCAGCGACATCTTCCAGGTACGGAAATACAGCGCCATAACCCCACTCACCAGGACCAAGAACACCGCCAGCGCTCGAAGCGCTTGGGTCGTAATGTCTTGACCCCAGGTCGCACCAATAAACGACGACGTCACC
The DNA here is from genome assembly GCA_913063365.1 of uncultured Cellulomonadaceae bacterium. Lineage (GTDB taxonomy): Bacteria > Actinomycetota > Actinomycetes > Actinomycetales > Microbacteriaceae > Pontimonas. The sequence continues at coordinate 11,389 of CAJXYC010000011.1, read as the reverse complement.
TCGTTGACTGGAACGTCGTAGGCGTCTGCCAGCTCGGTGCGAATGAGCTCGGTCTCTTCGGTTGTCAGCTGCTCGGTCTGCACCCGAACGGAGTCTCCGCCCACAATGGACACCCGCGGATTCGAGCCCACGCCGACGACGTCGTTGACCGTGTCACTGGCGATACTCTCGACGACCTGGCTGGGGTTCGACACTCGGAACTCGGAGCCACCACGGAATTCGATTCCAAAGACAAACCCACCGCGCAGGGTTGTAATCACAATGGCCAGCAGGACAAGCCCCGCCCCCACGAGATACCAGACCATCCGCTTTCCCACGAAGTCGAACGAGCGTTCTCCGGTGTAGAGGCCGTTTCCAAAACGAGTCAACATCGACATCAGCGTCCACCTCCCGTGGATTCCGCCTCGGCGGCTTTGCGCTCAGCAATCGTCTGCCGACGTTTGGCCTCACGGCTGCTCTTTTGCCTCGTCACCGAATCCACGGCCACGGGCTCTCTAAATCGGGCACGCCCCCGATACACCGCCCCCAGGGCTTTCGGATCCAGCCCGGAGAGCGGGTGACCACTGGCATAGAACTTGGTTCTCCCAAGAAGCTGCATCAATGGGTGGGTAAACAGCGCCACGATGATCAGGTCCACCACGGTGGTGACACCGAGTGTGAAGGCAAACCCGCGCACGTTGCCGACGGCCAAGACATACAACACCACGGCCGCGATAAACGACACCGCGTCGGAGGCCAGGATGGTCCGGAAGGCCCGCTTCCACGCCGCTTGGATTGCGGACTCCAAGAGCCTGCCGTCTCGTAATTCGTCTCGAATACGTTCAAAAAAGACGATGAAGGAGTCAGCGGTGATACCAATGGCCACAATCAGTCCGGCCACACCAGCAAGCGAGAGTCGGTAACCCTGGGCGTTGGAGAGATAGGTAATCACGAAGTAGGACAACACAAAGGCGGTGCTGAGCGAAAACACGGTGACGAAGCCGAGAAGCCGGTATTGGAAGAGCGAATAGACGACCACCAGCGCCAAACCAATGATTCCGGCAATAATTCCGCTCTGCAGCTGCGAGAGGCCAAGCGTCGCGGTAATCGTCTCCGAGCTCTGGACTTGGAAGCCAATCGGCAGCGCGCCAAACTTCAGCTGATCAGCGAGAACAGCCGCGCTTTCTTGGGTAAACGAGCCAGAAATCTGTGGATTTCCATCAGTAATGGCCGCCAGTGTCCGCGGCGCGGAAATCACCCGTCCGTCCAACACGATGGCGAATTGGTTTTGCACCCCTGGCAGTGTGATCAGACGCTCAGTGACGTTTCGGAACGACTCTGTTCCCGCCTGGTCGAAGTCAATAAACACGCCCCACTCATTGGTGGACACACCCGTCGGGCCTGGAACCAACCCGGAGCTCGCATCTTCGATGGATTCACCACCCACTTCGACGGGGCCCAAAATGAAGCGGCTCAGACCATCGGCAGAACAAGTCACAAGTGGCTGCGCGGGGTCAGCGACGTTGGCTCCGGCGGTGTCTAGCTCGAAGCAGTTAATCGACTGGTACTGCGCGTCCAGCTCAGGCGTAATCCACGCCAAATCGCTAGGACTTGTCGGCTCAACCCGATCCGCTGGATCTGTCTCCGGGATATCCGCTGGTGGCTCTGGTGGCTCTGCTGGGGCGGCGGAGGTGATCAACACTGGGCGGAACTCGAGCTTTGCCGAGGAGCGAATGCGCTCAAGAGTGGCCTGGTCTGGTTCTCCTGGAATGGCGACGACGATGTTCTCACCACCCTGAGTGGTGACTTCGGCCTCTGCGACACCGCTCGCATCAACACGCTGTCGAATAATCGCAACGGCCTGGTTCAGTTGCTCCTCGCTGACTGTTTGGCCCTCAGCGAGTCGGGGCTCGAGGATGATCTGGGTTCCACCCTGCAAGTCCAGAGCGAGCTTTGGCACCCATGATCCGCCCTGGTTGACAACCGCGAGGGCGTTTCCGCCGACGAGAATGGCAAAGATGACGCCCAGCCAAATAAAGGCCCGGACAGCCTGACGCACCACACTCGACGTTGCCACGAAAAACCCTTTACGAAATTAGGAGTCGCGAGACTCTGAGCCGGATTCCTCCGCCTCAGAGGGAGCCTCGACCTCATCGTCGACCACTTTGGTCAACACCTGGCGGTGCACCCGAAGGGTGGTTCCGCCGCCTGCGTCGATGGTGGCGACATTGGTGTCGTCGTCGATATCAACCACAGTGGCGTAGAGCCCAAACGACGTCATCACCTCGGCACCGGGGACCAGTTTTTCCTGGAGTTCCTGCTGCTGGGCGCGCTGTTTGCGCGAGTTGCGGAACATGAAAAAGATCAACAGCGCGAGGGCTGCGATCATAAAAAGGGAAAACGGATCCACGACTACACCTCTTCCACGACGAACTGCCCGGGGACCCGGGCATCCCTGCAACTATAGGTCATCCAGGGTGGGCTCTTCCCGACCCAAATGCTTCCACGCCAGCGGAGTAGCGATACGCCCTCGGGGTGAGCGAACGATAAATCCTTGGCGGACCAAAAACGGCTCCACAACCGACTCGATGGTCTCTGCTTCCTCCCCCACGGACACCGACAGGGTGCCAAGACCAACCGGCCCACCGCCGAAGCGGCTGATCAGGACATCCAACACCTGCCGGTCCAACCGGTCTAGCCCCCAGGCGTCGACGTCGTAGAGCTCGAGCGCCGCCCGAGCGTTATCAACCGTGGCAGTTCCGCCGTGCACAAGCGAATAGTCACGAACGCGTCGCAGAAGGCGATTGGCAATCCGCGGTGTCCCTCTGGAGCGTCCCGCAATCTCGGTAAGCGCCGCCGGATCAGCACTGATGTCCAAAACCTCTGCGGAGCGCTTGACTACGTCAGTCAGCTCCTCAGCGCTGTAGAACTCAAGATTGGCAGTGAAGCCGAAACGATCACGAAGCGGGTTAGGCAACAAACCAGACCGGGTGGTCGCACCGACCAACGTAAACGGCGCTAATTCCAGCGGGACGGTCGTCGCACCCGGGCCCTTGCCCACCATGATGTCGATGCGGAAATCTTCCATCGCCAGATAGAGCATTTCTTCCGCGGGACGCGCCATCCGATGGATCTCGTCGATAAACAACACTTCACCGGGCACCAGCGACGACAAGACTGCCGCCAAATCACCGGCGTGCTGGATCGCAGGACCACTGGAGACCCGCAGCGGAGACGAGGTCTCCTCCGCCACGATCATGGCAAGCGTTGTTTTTCCAAGCCCCGGTGGGCCTGCCAGCAGAATGTGGTCGGGGGTGCGCTTTTCGAGACGGGCAGCGTCTAACAACAACTTCAGCTGGTTGCGGACCTTTTCCTGACCGATGAACTCCTCGAGCGAGCTCGGGCGCAGTGCTCCTTCGATTTGTAGCTCTTGATCCGACTGAACCTCCGGGTCAGTATCGCCGGCGCTCACCGCAGCTCCTCCCTGCTGGTCTGAGGCCCAAGAAGCTGCAACGCGCGCCGCACAAGCTCAGGCACTCCCGGGGACTCCCCCTCAGGGAGGTTTTCCACCATCTCCTGAACGCCTTTCTTTGCGACTCGCTCTGACCAACCAAGCCCAACTAGCGCTTGGACAATAGCGTTTTGGTCCGCCGCCGCGACGACATGGTCCACAGCCGTGGTGCGTGTGGGGCTTGCTGGGGCCGCGATCTTCCCCTGCAGCGTCAAGACAATGAGTTTTGCGGTCTTGGGCCCGATACCGCTTACTTTCCTAAAGGCGCCGTCGTCTTCTTCACCGAGAGCCTGTGCCACCTGGTCAACCGTCAACTCATTCAGCACTCCAAGCGCGGATTTTGGACCCACGCCGTTCACACTGCGCAAGAGGTCAAAAAGGTCTCGTTCCTCGGCCGAAGTAAAGCCAGTGAGGCTCTGTTCGTCTTCGCGCACAATCATCGAGGTGTGAAGGACGGTCTCCTCTCCTTCTCGCAGGGAGAGGGCAATCCGCTCCGGCACCGCAACCGCATATCCCACCCCGTGCACGTCCAACACCACGGACGAGGATCCGACAGACACGAGCGCACCGCGCAACTGCGCAATCATGCCCCAAGCCTAGGTTCTGCGGTCTTTCAGAGCCTCTCGCCACGCGCGTTGCGCGGGGGTCTCCGGTCGGTCCTCCCCCGCCACTGCCGTGCCTCGCCAGGCCTCTGTAATCGCCAACGCGAGGGCGTCTGCCGCGTCGGCAGGCTTTGGCACCTGCTTAAGTTTCAAAATGTTCTTCACCATCTGACCCACTTGGGGTTTTTTGGCGTTTCCGTATCCGGTCACCGCTGCCTTCACTTCACTGGGAGTCCGATGCGACACAGGAATACCCCGCTCGGCGGCTAATGCCAGCACAATTCCGCTCACTTGAGCGGTCCCCATTACGGTCCGGACGTTGTGTTGGGCAAAGACGCGCTCTAGTGAGACGCGCGCTGGTTGATAGCGGTCAAACACCTCGCGCACCTGTCCCTGCAGCGACAACAAGCGCGCAGAAAGCTCCTGGTCGGCCGGTGTTGTGAAGACCTCGACCATGACAAGCGAGACCTCGGAGCCCCGAGAGTGGTCAATCACGCCGACCCCGAGCCGGGTAAGGCCCGGGTCGACCCCCAGTATCCGGGTCACCCGTCCTCTGCAGCGAGCTGGGCGATGACCTCGGCACTGAGGTCCATGTTCGTAAACACGTTTTGCACGTCATCACTGTCTTCCAGCGCGTCAATCAGTGCGAGTACTTTCTTCGCCTGGTCAGTATCGGCTTCGATGGACACGTTGGGGACAAATTCCACTTCCGCCTGGTCGTAGTCCAAACCAGCGTCTTGGATGGCTTTCCTGTTTTGCACGAGCTCTGACGGGTCGGTGATGACGTCGAACCCTTCACCCCGATCAAGTACTTCCTCAGCACCAGAGTCCAAGACAGCGGCCAAAAGGTCGTCTTCGGTCACTCCATCTTTGGCCACCGCGATGACACCCTTGCGGGAAAAGTTGTAGGCAACACTGCCCGGATCAGCCATTTGGCCGCCGTTTCGGCTCATGATGGTCCGAACCTCAGCGGCCGCCCGGTTCCGGTTGTCGGTGAGGCACTCAATGAGAAGGGCAATACCGCCTGGGCCATAGCCCTCATACATGATGGTTTGGTAGTCGACGGCGTCACCGGTCAGACCAGCACCGCGCTTGACCGCCCGGTCGATGTTGTCATTCGGAACAGAGGACTTCTTCGCTTTTTGGATGGCATCGGCGAGGGTGGGGTTTCCGGCGGGGTCAGCGCCGCCGATTTTGGCGGCCACTTCAATGTTTTTGATGAGTTTGGCAAAGGACTTTGCCCGCTTGGCGTCGATGACCGCCTTCTTGTGTTTGGTCGTTGCCCACTTGGAATGGCCAGACATTATTCCCCTTTAGGACCCTCAGAATCGTCCCGGTCAGTGTAGCCGGGTGGGCTTAGCTCACTGGGGAGAACGACGCAGCTCTGCCCACAAACTCCGCGTGTAAGCGGGACTCACCGGTAATTTCCGGGTGGAACGACAGGCCAAGAATCTGGCCGTTATCCACCGCCACGATCTCCCCACTCGGCAAGGAAGCCCGAACGCTTACGCCGTCTCCCACCTGAGTAACAATCGGGGCACGGATGAAGGACACGGCCACCGGGCTGTCCAGACCGCTCACGGTGAGCTCTGTGTCAAATGACTCACGCTGAGATCCAAAGGCATTTCTCGACACGGTGACATCGAGGCCACCTAAGGTCTGCTGGCCCTCGATTCCGTCTGTCAGGGTGTTGGCGCACATAATCAGCCCAGCACACGTTCCCAGCACCGGAATGCCTGAGCCAATCAGTTCTTGGAGCGGTGTTTTCAGCTCAAAACGTCGCACCAATTTGTCCATCACCGTGGACTCACCGCCCGGGATCACAAGACCCTGGAGGCCCTGAAGATCTGCTGTGGAGCGAATATCGCGAGTGTCGGCGCCCAACTGCTGCAGCATCTCTCGATGCTCGGCGACATCACCCTGGAGGGCGAGGATGCCAATCAGGGGCGCGTTACCACCCACGCTCAGCGAGCCGGTGCGGGGCGGGAAGGTCAGCCACGTTAATTCCCACCATGGCTTCACCCAGAGATCTCGACGTGCGGGCAATCACTGCCGGGTCGTGGAACTGAGCGGTTGCTTCCACAATGGCGGCTGCGCGCTTGGCGGGCTCTCCCGATTTGAAGATGCCAGAGCCCACGAATACTCCGTCAGCGCCAAGCTGCATCATCATCGCGGCGTCAGCCGGTGTGGCGACACCTCCCGCGGTGAACAACACGACGGGAAGAGTTCCGGTGGACGCCACTTCAGCGACCAGCTCATAGGGGGCTTGGAGTTCTTTCGCCGCCACGTACACCTCGTCGGGAGTCATCGACTTCAGGCGATTAATTTCCCCGCGGATGGTACGGATGTGTTTGGTGGCCTCGGAGACATCACCGGTGCCCGCTTCGCCTTTCGAGCGAATCATTGCGGCACCTTCGGTAATCCGGCGAAGGGCCTCACCCAGATTGGTAGCGCCACACACGAAAGGAACGGTGTAGCCCCATTTGTCGATGTGGTTGACGTAGTCAGCAGGGCTCAACACTTCGGACTCGTCGATGTAGTCGACACCGAGCTCCTGCAAGACCTGTGCTTCCACGAAGTGACCGATGCGTGCTTTGGCCATCACGGGAATGGAGACGGACTCGATGATGCCGTCGATCAGGTCCGGGTCGGACATGCGGGCAACCCCGCCCTCGGCACGGATGTCCGCGGGAACACGCTCGAGTGCCATCACCGCGACGGCACCGGCATCCTCGGCAATCTTGGCCTGTTCGGGAGTGACGACGTCCATAATGACGCCGCCTTTGAGCATGTCGGCGAGTCCGCGCTTGACGCGGGCAGTTCCGGTCTGGGGTGTCTCAGTCATCTGGCTCCTTGACAGCTGTGGCCCTCGATTGGGCAGAGCATAAGTTTACGCGTCTGCGCTCTGAGACCACGCTGAACGCAACCGGTCGCGAATGTCTCCGAGTGTTTGGGGCATGGCTTTGGTCTGGGCAATGATGGGGAAGAAGTTTGAGTCCTGCCCCCAACGAGGAACGACATGTTGGTGCAGATGCTCCTCGATCCCAGCACCTGCAACCCTTCCCTGGTTCATTCCGATGTTGAAACCGTGTGCGCCACCCACCTCACGGAGGAAGGTCATGGACTGTTTTGTGAGCACCGCGATCTCATCCGACTCCTCCTGGGTGGTCTCGTCATATAACGCAACATGTCGGTAAGGACAGACGAGAAGGTGACCGGGGTTATAGGGAAAGAGGTTGAGAACGACATAACACGTGGTGCCCTCAAACACCACAAGGTTCTCGTCCTCTGGCACATCCAGCGCCACACAAAAGACGCACTCCCCCGGCTTCCTGCCTTCACCGCGGTGGATATACCCCATTCGGTGTGGCACCCAGAGCCGCTGGAACTGGTCGGGCGCACCGGGGATTTCCCACGCATCGCGCAGGGGCCCTTCCGGCAGATCAGTCATCGCGTTTGGTCCGAATCGATTCCAACACGTGGTCGATCGCGTCTGCGATCGGCACCTGGTTTCTCTGTGAGCCATCACGGAAGCGGAAGCTGACGGCCTCTGCTTGACGGTCGTCATCGCCGGCAATTAACAGGTAGGGAATCTTTTGCTTGGTGTGGGTGCGGATTTTCTTCTGCATCCGCTCATCGGAATCATCGATCTCTGCACGAATGCCTGCCTCGCGCATCCGGTCAATCACTCCCTGGAGGTAGGGGCTGAATTCTTCTGCCACGGGGATTCCCATCACCTGCACCGGAGCAAGCCAGGCCGGGAAGGCTCCCGCGTAGTGCTCGGTGAGAACGCCAAAAAACCGTTCAATCGAGCCAAAAAGTGCCCGGTGCAGCATGATGGGGCGCTGTCTGGAGCCATCAGAGGCCTGGTATTCCAGGTCAAAGCGCTCGGGCAGGTTGAAATCAAGCTGAATGGTGGACATCTGCCAACTCCGGCCGATGGCATCCCTGGCTTGAACAGAAATCTTTGGTCCATAGAAGGCTGCGCCCCCGGGGTCTGGCACGAGCTCCAGTCCCGACCCGGTAGCCACCCGCTCCAACACCGCTGTCGCCTCGTCCCAGATCTCGTCCGAGCCCACAAATTTCTCTGAGTCATCTCTCGTGGAGAGCTCGAGGTAGAAGTCGCTCAAGCCGTAGTCGGCGAGTAAGCCCAGAACAAAGTCGAGAATGGCCTGGAGTTCCGTCTCGAGGTCTTCTCGGGTGGTGAAGATGTGCGCGTCATCCTGGGTCATTCCCCGCACACGGGTGAGCCCGTGGACGACGCCTGATTTTTCGTACCGGTATACCGACCCAAATTCGAACATCCGCAATGGCAATTCGCGATAGGAGCGCTGCCTCGAGCGGTAGATGAGGATGTGGAACGGGCAGTTCATCGGCTTCAGGTAGTAGTCGACGCCGGCCCGGGTGACCTCGCCCTTGTCGTTTCGCTGTTCGTCCACGTGCATCGGGGGGAACATGCCGTCTTTGTACCAAGACAGGTGGCCAGAGGTATCGAAGAGATCTGCCTTGGAAATATGCGGGGAGTTCACAAACTCGTAGCCGGCCTCAGCGTGCCTGGTACGCGAATAATCCTCCATCACGCGGCGGATAATTCCCCCCTTCGGATGGAAGACAGGAAGCCCGGAACCCACCTCGTCAGGAAACGAAAAAAGGTCCAACTCCGCACCGAGCGTCCGGTGATCGCGCCTCTTTGCCTCCTCCAGACGCTCTTGATAGGCCCGGAGCTCCTCCTTCGTGGGCCAGGCCGTGCCGTAAATGCGCTGAAGCTGCGCGTTCGCCTCGCTCCCCCGCCAATACGCCGCCGCGACGCGGGTCAGGTCGAAGCCATTTGAAATGAGCTTCGTGGTGGGAAGGTGTGGCCCGCGGCAAAGATCCGACCAGACCGTCTCACCTGTCTTCTGGTCCACATTGTCGTACATCGTGAGCTCGCCTGCCCCGACTTCCACCGACTCGTTATCGGACCCCTCAGCAGCCTGGGACTTCAGTCCAATGAGCTCCAGTTTGTAGGGCTCAGAAGAGAGCTCGGCCCGAGCGTCATCGTCCGATACCACTCGGCGGACGAACCTCTGGCCCTGGTTCACAATTTTCTGCATCGACTTCTGCAGAGCCTTTAGGTCCTCGGGCGTAAAAGGCTCGGCCACGTCGAAGTCGTAGTAGAAGCCATCTTGGATAGGAGGACCAATCCCCAATTTGGCGTCTGGCCGCAGTTGTTGAACTGCTTGCGCGAGAACATGCGCAGTGGAGTGACGAAGAATGTCCAGACCGTCGGCCGAGTCGAGAGTGACGGGCTCGACCACCGACCCAGCCGTGACGGGGCTGTGGAGGTCACGCAACTCGCCGTCAACCCGGATGGCTACGACGGTGGGGTCGGAAAACACCTGATCACCGGTGGTATCCGTCGAAACGGTTACCGGCGCGTGCGCATCAGCCACCAGGTGCTCCTCACAGTGTCTGGGTGAGCCACCAGCCTACTTCGAGCTATCGCCTTTGCCTTTTTGGCCACGGGCCGAATACGCGAGCCCAAACACACCCCAACCCACAAGAAAAATGGTGGCCACCCAAGCGAGCAAGGTGTCTTGCTGAAAAGCAGGCCTGACAATCACCGCCCAGAGTGCCAAGGACAGCAGGGAGGTGAAAACGAAGGGGTTCTTCATGGTCCCCCGAGTCTAGCGGGGCACTTGGGTGGTGTCAGGGCTCGAGAGAACGGGCAATCACGTGGATTTCGAGGGCGATGTCCTGTGCGTCAGCGAAATCTCCCGGATCAAAATATTCCGGCAATACCTGCGACAACTCGCGTATTCGAGCCACGCGTTCTTGTTCCGACCGCGTCTCATTCGCCTCCTCCCATTCAGTCACTTGGGAGGCAACACCTCGGCTCGACAGACCACTGGCTTCTCCCCGCCCAAGGCGCTCCATACGGGAGGTAATCAGCAACGAGTCCTCCGCCACTGTCGCTAAGTCGCCCCGTTCAACGTCCCCGGCGAGGCCCCGGATCTCCTGCCAGGCAAGGTCGTAGTTTCGCTCTCGATCATCCGCGTTTACTTGTTGATAGACCGCCCGTGGCACCACCTCCTCTGCCGACTGACAGCCGGAGACCAGGGCGACAAAACCCACCAAGAGGGCGACGCTCAACCATCCCGACCAACACACCCGGCGCATGCGTTGAGGCTACCGAGGCTTAACCCACCGTGAACTGAGCAAGTCACCAGAGTCAGGACAGCGGGCGAGGGATTTATTCTGCCTCCGCGATGTAGGACCCCCCGATGTGGAATTCGTCAGTATTTTGCAGATTGCGAGGCGATCCGTCCTGAAATGGGTCGTCCTGCTTCCCGTTGCTGTACCAAAGAGTCAGTTGGTCTGAGCCAGCCGTGAGATAGCCGACAATTTGGTAATAAATCGATTTATCCGCGATTGTGATGTGACCTTGACGGACAGTGGCGTCGTGCTTCGAGGGGTAGGGCAACGACACGTAGTACTGCCCTGAGCCAAAGTTCGTGATGTTGTCAAAGTCCACTCGCACACGGAAAAAGACCAGGTCGCCATTTCGTATCGAGGACCCATAAAAGAGCGGGTCTCCATTAAAGGTGGGCTGTGTTCCAGACACAACTCCACCGGAAACGACATAGCTCACCTCTGACGCGGCAGGTCCGACAGGGCCAGTGTCACCTTGGTCACCTTTGTCTCCTTCCGGGCCTTGCGGACCGGGAGGCCCAGTGGCTCCAGTAGGTCCGGGTGGGCCCGCTGGGCCGGTGTCTCCCTGATCACCTTTCGCCCCTCTCGCACCGGCCGGACCTTCTGGCCCGACCGGGCCACAAGCGCCTGCTTCGCCTGGCTCACCCGGTTCCCCTTGTGGGCCAGCCGGTCCTGGTTCGCCACATTCGCCATCTGCTCCGGGCGGACCTTCGGGGCCAGGGACGGATTCTGTGACGAGGATTTCAGGGTCGCCGAGAGAGCCATTTGTCCACACGACACCAGAAAAGACGGCCAGTACAAGTGCCAAGAGCAGGGCAATGTAGCCCACAAAATTCGACTTAATGTGCTCCATCGCACGTTCCTCCCAGAACGCGGATAGATTACGCCGAATTCTGGCTCACCGACAAGACCGGTGCCCTCAATCCATGGTGGGCGGTACTGGGTTCGAACCAGTGACCTCTTCCGTGTCAGGGAAGCGCGCTACCGCTGCGCCAACCGCCCAGTGTTTTGTTGTGTCGCTACCTTAAACGAGGTGGCGACGGGATTCGAACCCGTGTAGACGGCTTTGCAGGCCGCTGCCTCGCCTCTCGGCCACGCCACCGTG
>CAJXYC010000010.1 GCA_913063365.1 uncultured Cellulomonadaceae bacterium | reverse complement strand
CCTGGTCAGGAATCCGGGAAGCCCCTGTCATTTTGGTGTCGGGCCCTGAAGCTTTTCTTGCCGATAAGGCCATTCGAGTGCTTCACGAGCGTCTCCAGACCGCCTCGCCAGAGCTGGAATACGTGGAAGTGGATGCCCCTTCCGCTGGCTCGGGGGATCTTCTCCAGGCGGTCAGTCCGTCATTATTTGGTGAGCCTCGCCTCGTCGTGGTCTGGGGGTTTGAGAAAACCACCGACGGGGTCCTTGAGGACGTGCTCGATTATCTGCAGGCGCCTGATTCCTCGGTCACACTCCTGATTAGACATTCCTCTGGTAATCGGGGGAAGAAAGCGCTTGACGTCATTCGCTCACACGCGGGTGACTGGCTGGTGGTTGCAGTGCCAGAGATCAAATCTGACCGCGACCGAGTGCAATTCCTTCGCCATGAGGCGAAGTCGCACCGTCTCCGTCTTCAGCCAGACGCAGAGCAGATGCTGATTGATGCCCTCGGCAGTGATATCGCCGAACTCGCCGCAGCCATTGGGCAGCTTGCGGGAGATCTCGGAGAAGAAGCGACCGTCACCCGCGAGATCGTGAACACCTATTACGGCGGCCGGGTGGAAACGACGAGTTTCGAGCTCGCGGAGATGGCCATCTCCGGCCGCCGAGGCGATGCGCTAGCCGGACTGCGGCATGCCCTGCACGCCGGCGTCGAACCGGTGTTGATTGTGTCGGCCTTGGCCCACAGCCTGCGACAAATGGCACGGGTCGGCGGTCAGACCGGGTCGCCCGGTGACATTGCCAAAGAACTTGGCCTTCAGCAATGGCAGGTGCAGCGGGCGCGTTCTCAACTGCAAGGCTGGGATGAAGTGGGGCTTGGAACCGCCATCATGCATGTGGCGCAGACAGATGCGGCGCTGAAGGGTCTCGGAAGCGACCCTGATTACTCGCTCGAGCGAGTTGTTGACCTCGTGGCGAGGCGGGGGCGTTAGGAGAGCTTCGCCGCCTGGGAGGCAATCGCTGACTTGCGGTTGGCCGCCTGGTTCTTGTGAATGACGCCCTTGCTGACGGCCTTGTCGAGTTTCCTCGAGGCTGCCGCCACCGCCTGTGTCGCCTGCTCTTTGTCTCCAGCCTTGACAGCCTTGCGGGCGTCGCGAACGGCGGTCTTCAGCTCGCTCTTCACGGCGCGGTTGCGCTCGGTTGCCTTGGCATTGGTCTTAATGCGCTTTTTCTGCGACTTAATGTTCGCCACGTAACGTCTCTTCTTTCAGCAGGTCGATGTGTCTCGGGTTTCGAAACTTGAGGGGCTCTACTACGAGTCCAGGCCAAGAAATGAGCCTCAGCCAACCCGCCACGATACCACCGGGTGGGCTCAGAGACAACGTGGTGTGGCGTGGGACAATGCATCGTCATGTCTGCATCCCCCGCGCCGCTTACCCCGTCGGCGACCGAACCCAGTCGTTTGCGCAATTTCTGCATCATTGCGCATATCGACCACGGCAAATCGACGCTTGCCGACCGGATGCTTCAGCTGACCGGAATTGTCGAAGGTCGGCAAATGCGCGAGCAGTATCTCGACCGAATGGATATCGAGCGAGAGCGCGGAATCACCATCAAAAGCCAGGCGGTCAGGATGCCGTGGGTGGCGGATGGACAGATGTATGCCCTGAACATGATCGACACCCCCGGTCACGTGGACTTCAGCTATGAGGTCTCGCGCTCACTCGCCGCGTGTGAAGGCGCCATTTTGCTGGTCGACGCCGCTCAAGGCATTGAAGCTCAGACTCTCGCCAACTTGTATCTGGCCCTCGATAACGACTTGGAAATCATCCCGGTCCTGAACAAGATTGATCTCCCGGCCGCTGAGCCAGACCGCTACGCCGGGGAATTGGCCCAGTTGATTGGCTGCGAGCCAGAGGATGTCCTCCGGGTCTCTGGAAAAACCGGCGAGGGTGTGGCCGAGCTTCTAAACACGGTGGTGCAGAAGGTCCCTGCTCCCGTGGGAGATGCCGATGCGCCGGCCAGAGCGTTGATTTTCGACTCGGTCTACGACGCCTATCGGGGTGTGGTGACGTATGTGCGAATGGTGGATGGATCACTCGCTCCGAAAGACCGCATCAAGATGATGTCCACAGGCGCCGAGCACGAACTGCTTGAAATTGGAGTGATTTCTCCGGAGCCGCTTCCCTCGAAGGGGCTATCCGTGGGGGAAGTGGGCTACCTCATCACGGGAGTGAAGGACGTCCGACAGTCCAAAGTGGGCGACACCGTAACCCTCGCGAAAACAGGGGCGAGTGATGCCCTGGAGGGCTATGTCGAGCCAAAGCCCATGGTGTTTTCCGGCCTGTATCCGCTGGATGGCAGTGATTACCCGGATTTGCGGGAGGCGCTTGACCGTCTCAAGCTCTCGGATGCGGCGTTGGTATACGAGCCAGAGACCTCTGTTGCGCTGGGCTTTGGCTTCCGCTGTGGTTTCCTCGGTCTTTTACACCTGGAGATTGTGCGAGAGAGACTCGAGCGAGAATTCGGGATCGATTTGATTGCGACCGCGCCGAGCGTGGTCTACGACGTCACTCTGGATACGGGCGACCATGTGGAAGTCACTAACCCCAGCGAATTTCCCACTGGCCGCATTGCCGTCGTGGAGGAGCCGGTGGTGAACGCGGCGATCTTGGCTCCCAAGGATTACGTCGGCACGATTATGGAGCTATGCCAATCGAGGCGAGGAAATCTACTGGGGATGGAATATCTCGGTGAGGACCGAGTGGAGATTCGCTACTCCATTCCGCTGGCAGAGATTGTTTTTGACTTTTTTGACCAACTGAAATCGAAGACGGCGGGGTATGCCTCTCTCGATTACGAGCCGTCTGGGCAACAAGAAGCTGATCTGGTCAAGGTGGACATCCTGCTGCAGGGCGACCGAGTGGACGCGTTTAGTGCCATTGTTCACAAAGACAAGGCCTACGCCTACGGGGTCTTGATGACGGGCAGGCTCCGGGACCTGATTCCCCGACAGCAGTTCGAAGTCCCCATTCAGGCGGCCATTGGGGCAAGAATTATTGCCAGAGAGACAATTCGAGCGGTCCGCAAAGACGTGATCGCCAAGTGTTACGGCGGAGACATCACCAGAAAGCGCAAACTCTTGGAGAAGCAAAAAGAGGGTAAGCGACGGATGAAAATGGTCGGCAGAGTGGAAGTGCCACAAGACGCATTCATCATGGCGCTGTCTGGTGAGACCGAGAAAAAGAAGGATTAGGCCGTGTCGGAAGCCACCGCCCGTCGGGGCGGATTTACTGTCCTCGTCTGGGTCTATGTGGTCTTGACGTTGGCAGCCTTGGGCCGCTCTGGTTACCAGTTAGCCACGAAGTATGACGAGGCACCGCTTGCCTATCTTCTCAGCGCCGTTGCCGCGGTGGTCTATCTCGTGGCGACCGTTGCCCTGATGACTCATGTGCGCCGGGGGAGCAGGGCCGTGGCACTTATCGCGTTGTCGATTGAAGCTGTCGGTGTTCTCGTGGTCGGCACCTTGAGCGTTCTTCGCCCTGACCTCTTTCCCGCGGATACTGTCTGGTCCGCCTATGGTCGCGGCTATCTGTTTATCCCGCTCGTCCTGCCCTTTGTCGGACTCTGGTGGCTTCGCCAGCGCAGCCGCCACGAGGTGTCGTCATGACGATGCCTGAGGTCACATGGAGCCTGGACGACTTACCGGGTGGATCAGTTTCTCGAGCCGTCACTATTGGCAAGTTCGACGGGGTACACCTCGGGCATCAGCGTGTTCTTCAGTCATTGGCCGAGATGGCAGAGGGCGCTGAGCTCACCGTCGTGACCTTTGACCGTCATCCACGAGCCACCCTCGACCCCGAATCCGCTCCCGAGGCGTTGGTGAGTGTGAGGCAAAAAGTGGAGTTCCTCGGGGCCGCGGGCGTGGACCGGGTGGCGGTGATTCCCTTCACCCACGAGTTTGCTGACTTAGGTCATGAGGATTTCGTGAAGCACATCTTGGTTGATGGCTTGGGAGTCTCAGCTGTCTTAGTTGGAAGAGACTTCCGTTACGGACATGAGGGAGCAGGGTCACTGCAGACGCTGACAGACGCTGGGCAGACATACGGTTTCGCGGTCAACACCTGTCAGGACGTGGTCGAAGACGGCGGCCAGCGAGTATCGTCCACCAGAATTCGCGCCCTACTTCGAGAGGGTGCTGTCGTCGAGGCGGCGGGTCTCCTTGGTCGGCGCCATGTGGTGCGGAGCACCGTGGTCGGAGGTCAGACTCGGGGGCGGGATTTGGGCTGGCCGACGGCGAATCTTGCGAACCCTGTCGAGGGAATGATTCCTGCCGATGGGGTCTATGCCACCTATGCGGGAATTGACGGAAAGTTGTTGCCCGCAATGACGTCGATCGGCGTGAACCCCACGTTTGACGATGTCAACGGACGAGTCGTGGAAACCCACGTGTTCGACTTTTCCGAGACCCTCTATGACCGCGAAATGACCGTGGAATTTGTCGAGTACGTCCGCCCCATGCAGAAGTTTGCCGATGCCGATGAATTGGCGGCGCAAATGGGCAAAGACGCCGACCACATCCGCCGGGTTCTCAGTCAATGAGGGGTAGCCGCTCCGTCGGGATTGACCGTCGGAGTGCGACCTGGCTCGGGATCGCGGGGGTGCTCCTTCTGGCTTTGGGAGGCCGGACTGGGGTGGCGGCTCTTTCTCCACTGGCAACCGAGATCGAACTTGATCTGCCGCTGAGCGGCCTCTGGCTCGGGTTACTCGGCACTATTCCACCGCTTGCCTATGCGCTCGCCGGTCTCTACACCCCTCGGGTGACCAGGCGTATGGGGCTTGAGGGTGTGGCCATCGCCGTCGCGGCGGTCACCACGCTCGCCCATCTCGCCCGGGGCCTTGCCCCGAGCTACGTGGGTTTGTTCACCGCCACGGTTGTTCTCATGCTCGGGGTCGGATCACTAAACGTGATTCTGCCGGGGCTTGTCAAGCTCTACGCCCCTGCCCATATCGGTCGGGTCACTGCTTTGTACTCGACGGCGATGGCGATCTCTACCGCCCTCCCTGCCGGAGTGGGCCTCTGGCTCGCAAACGGCTTCGGTTGGCGGATTGCTCTTGGAAGCTGGGCGGTAATCAGCATCCTGGCCGTGGTTCCGTGGCTGTTGTTGATTCCGTTCATCCGCCGACGGGCGGCACAGGAAAAAGCGGAGCTCGGCGAGATACCGGCTGTTCCGAAACTCGGCGCTCTTCGGCACTCGCCGACGGCGATGTCGATCACGCTGATTTTTGCGGCTTCTGGTCTCAGCGCCTACTCGGTCTTCGCTTTGCTTCCACCTGTCCTTATCGACCAGGCAGGTGCCACCCCCGCAGAGGCGGCGATTGCTCTTACGTTGTTTTCGATTATGGGTTTGCCGATGTCGCTCACCATTCCTCTCTTGGCAGTCCGGCCGAAGTGGCCGTCCCGACTGGTGGTGTTGGCGGCAGCCAGTAGCGTCAGTGGCTACCTCGGACTAGTGGTGGCTCCTGCAGCGTGGCCGTTGGGGTGGACAGTCTTGGCTGCCCTTGGCACGCTGACGTTTTCGATGTCGCTGGCACTGATTGGGGCGCGGACCAGAACACCGCAGATGGCGACTGACGTCAGCGGATTTGTGAACACGGTGGGCTATCTGTTCGCAGGAATCGGTCCGATTGTGACGGGCCTGTTGCATGAGGTCACGGGGTTGTGGGAGCCCAGTTTGCTTCTCTTGGCAGGACTCACAGCCCTCGTGCTCCCCGCCGTGTGGATTTTGGGACGAGAAGAGTATGTCGAGGATGAGCTCACCCGCGGACGTGCCAGAGAATCCGCGTAACGAGTACGCTCGAGGACACTGCTAACTGCGGGGGAGGAGGGTGCCATGGCGACATCGACAGCGTTGGCGGCGACCCCTCGCGCGACCACGGCGTTGGGTGGAGAGCTCAGTGAAAAAGCGCTCGGCAGGTATCTCCAAGGGCTGCCTCCGGTGGACACCATTGGAGCGACCCAGCGAGCCGCCCACTTCCAGACTCGGTCAATCAAAACGACCTCGAAACAGTGGGGTCTGGATACGGCCATTTCGATGGTCGACCTCACCACTCTGGAGGGAGCCGACACTCCAGGAAAAGTCCGCACCCTTGCCGCGAAAGCCGTCCACACCGATCCAAGCGACCCCACAGCACCTTCCGTCGCGGCGGTGTGTGTCTATGGCGATCGAGTGGCCGACGTCGTGGACGCCCTGGGGCCACGACACATCCAGAAAGACCCCAACGGAGTCGCGGTGGCAGCCGTGGCCACAGCTTTTCCCTCGGGCCGCGCGAGTATCCGCGTGAAGCTTGCCGACACGGAAGACGCGGTGTCGGCGGGTGCTGACGAAATCGACATGGTGATTGACAGGGGAGCGTTCTTATCGGGGCGCATCGGACAGGTATTCGACGAAATTGTCCAGGTGAAGCAGGCCTGCCGACGCTCGGATGGCACGAGCGCTCACCTGAAGGTGATTTTGGAAACCGGAGAACTCCAGACTCTGGATAACGTGCGCAGGGCGTCCTGGCTCGCCATCTTGGCCGGTGCTGATTTCATCAAAACCTCGACAGGAAAAGTTCAACCCGCCGCGACGCTCCCCGTCTCTGTGGTCATGTTGGAAGCTGTCCGTGACTGGTATGCGCTGACCGGCGAAACAGTGGGGTTTAAACCAGCTGGCGGCATTCGGGCTGCGAAGGATGCGCTTCGCTACTTGGTGGCCGTGGCCGAGACCACGGGCGAACGCTGGCTTGACCCCGCTTTGTTCCGATTTGGTGCCTCGAGTTTGCTCAATGACCTCGTGATGCAGCGACAGAAAATGAAGACTGGCCACTACAGCGGCCCCGACTACGTGAGTGTGGACTGATGAGTTTCCTCGATTACGCCCCGGCGCCCGAATCCCGGGCCATCGTCTCGCTGAAAGACGACTATGGCTTGTTCATCGGTGGTGAGTTTGTGCCAGGCCACGGTTCGTCGTTTCGCACGATCTCACCAGCGACAGAGGAAGTCCTGACGACAGTAAGCGAGGCAGATGCCTCGGACGTTGACGCGGCGGTCCAGGCCGCAAGAGGCGCCTACGACAAGGTCTGGTCACGAATGCCGGGTGCGGAGCGGGCGAAATACCTCTTCCGAATTGCCCGCATCATTCAGGAACGCTCCCGAGAACTCGCGGTCGCAGAAACTCTGGATAACGGAAAGCCCATCAAAGAAACCCGCGACGTGGATATTCCACTGGTCGCGGCCTGGTTCTTTTACTACGCAGGATGGGCCGACAAGCTCGACTACGCCACCGGGTCCAAAAACCCCCAGGCCTGGGGTGTGGTGGGTCAGGTGATTCCGTGGAACTTCCCGCTCATGATGTTGGCGTGGAAGATTGCACCCGCACTGGCCGCAGGCAACACGGTGGTGTTGAAACCCGCTGAAACAACCCCCGTCACGGCATTGCTGTTTGCGGAAATCTGCCAGCAGGCAGAGCTCCCTCCAGGGGTTGTCAACATCATTACCGGTGCGGGGGAGACCGGCCGCGAGCTGGTGTCCCATGAGGGCATCGACAAAGTCGCCTTCACCGGGTCCACTCCGGTTGGGCGGGCCATTGCGCGAACCCTCGCTGGACGCTCGACCGCTCTCACACTGGAGCTTGGCGGCAAGGGCGCAAATATCGTCTTCGACGATGCGGCCTTCGATGAAGCGGTCGAGGGCATTATTCAGGGAATTTTCTTCAACCAGGGTCACGTCTGCTGTGCGGGGTCACGTCTGCTGGTGCAGGAAAACGTCCACGACGAGCTTCTCCAGCGCCTACAGCGCCGCATCAGCACGCTGCGGCTGGGTGATCCCTTGGATAAGAACACCGATATCGGCGCCATTAACTCCAAAGCGCAGCTCGACAAAATCACTGAGCTCGCCCAATCCGGTGTCGCCGAAGGCGCGACGCAGTGGCAGGCAGATTGTGCACTGCCGTCTTCCGGTTTCTGGTTCGCACCGACTGTGTTTACCGACGTCCAGACAAGCCACCGGATTGCACAGGAAGAGATTTTTGGACCGGTTCTGTCGGTTCTCACCTTCCGCACTCCCGACGAAGCCATTGCCAAAGCCAACAACACGCCCTTTGGCCTCTCCGCCGGGGTGTGGACAGAAAAGGCCAGCCGAATGCTGGCGGTGGTCGACAAGTTGCAGGCCGGGGTGGTGTGGTCGAACACGTTCAACAAGTTCGATCCGACAAGCCCCTTCGGCGGCTATCAGGAGTCGGGCTACGGCCGTGAAGGCGGTGTGCCGGGCTTGCTGAGCTATCTGCGGCCCACTACGGGAGCGGCGGTGAAGAAATGACCAGGCTCGATGTCAAAAAGACCTACAAGCTCTACATCGGTGGCAAGTTTCCGCGCAGCGAGAGCGGGTACACCCTCGATGTGCAGAGCCCCAAGGGCGCTCACCTCGCGCATGTCGCGCAGGCAAGCCGCAAAGACGCACGTGACGCCGTGTCTGCTGCCCGCTCTGCACAGTCCGGCTGGGCGGGAGCAACCAGTTACAACCGCGGTCAGGTCCTCTACCGCATTGCCGAGATGTTGGAGGGTCGGCGAGACCAGTTCGTCGAGGAAATTCGCGCCGGCGAAGGGGTCAGTGCGCGCAACGCGGCCCGACAGGTTGACCAGGCGGTGGATGCGTGGGTGTGGTTTGCCGGCTGGGCCGACAAATACGCGCAGCTCGCCGGCAACGCCAATCCCGTCGCGGGGCCCTACTTCAACTTGTCGGTTCCCGAGCCAAGCGGGGTGGTGGTTGCTTTTGCCTCCAATGAACCCACCGGTCAGAGCCTTCTTGGTGTTGTCCATGCGGTGGCACCGGCGATTGTGTCCGGCAACGCCGTCGTTCTCGTAGCCCATCCGAGTCAGCCGCTTCCCGCCATGACGTTTGCGGAGGTCTTGAATTCGAGCGACGTGCCGGGTGGTGTGGTGAATATCTTGACCGGGACCAGAGATGCGATGGCTCCGTGGCTGGCCGAGCACGCCGATGTGAATTGCATGGATCTGTCCGGTGCCACTGAATTGGAGTGGGCATCCCTGCAGGAGTCCGGCGCAGAGACCTTAAAGAGGGTCATGACGCCTCTGACCGCGCCGGAGCCTCTCAGCTTGGAGAGAATCCGGGCGTTTACCGAGGTCAAAACGATCTGGCACACGAAGGCTCTGGGGTAATTGCCCTCCGGTCTTCTCCTGGTCGATAAACCAGGTGGCCCCACCAGTCACGGCATTGTGTCGCAGACGCGAAAGGCGCTGGGGCTGAAGAAAGTCGGTCACGCCGGCACGCTTGATCCGATGGCGACGGGCCTTCTCGTCCTCGGCATCGGACAGGGCACCAAACTTCTCACCTACTGCGTCGGCCTCGACAAGGCGTATGACGCAACGATTCGTCTCGGAATGACCACCAGCACCGATGATGCCGAGGGTGACACAGGTGTCATCGCGACTACAGACGCTCTCGATGGGGTGAGTGAAGACGCTATTCGAGAGGCGCTCCGGGCGTTCGTCGGAGACATCGAGCAGGTGCCCTCCACGGTGAGCGCCATCCGAGTGGACGGTAAACGAGCCTATGAGCGTCATCGTGCCGGTGAGGAAGTCGTGCTGAAACCTCGCCCTGTGACGATTTCATCGATTGACGTGGTCTCTATTCGCCGGGAACACCCCTGGTGGGACGTGGATATCCGCGTGGAGTGCTCGTCTGGCACCTACATCAGAGCCATTGCGAGAGACCTCGGCGCCGCACTCGGTGTCGGTGGCCATTTAACTGCGCTTCGTCGCACTCGAGTAGGTCCATTTGATGTGGCAGATGCGTGTGGTCCCGAGGACATTTCCGACAGTCGCCTGCAGTCATTGGTGGAGGCGTCTGGTGCGCTGATGCCTCAGGTGCCGCTTACTGCCGCACAGGCGCAAGATATGAGCCACGGGAAGAAAGTGTTCGTGACCGTGGAATCGGGTCTTGAGGGCCTCCCCGTGGCGTGTATTTCTCCGGATGGCCAGCTTGTGAATATCTCGAGCATCGTCGATGGGGTCGCTCGTAGTCTGGTCGGGTTCCCACGAGAAGAGGTCTAACGTGATCGAGTGGCTCGCGTGGTCAATCGTCGGTGTGGCGCTTGTCCAAGCGCTTGTGTCCGTTGGTTTTGCCATTGCGGGCCAGTCGCCTAATGACTACACATTGGGTCTCACAGCTCTTCTCGGGCTTGCCGTCATCGCGCAAGTGGTTGTCTCGATAGTTCTTGGACTCTCGGGCTCTGAACCCACCGGTGACATCGTCGAGTACTGGGCGTATTTGGGAACCGCAGTGCTCCTCGCCCCTGCTGGAGTGATTTGGGGGCTCATCGAGCGGTCGAGGTGGTCGACGGTGGCTTTGGCCGTCGTTGGATTCTCGGTCGGTGTGATGACCTATCGAATGTTCGAAATTTGGTTTTATCAGGTGATCTAAATGGCACAGGAATCTTCAGCAGTACTCCCCGCTCCACCCGTCTTACAACTACCCGCCTCAGTGGCCGAGGGTTCGGAATCGAGAGATTTAGGCGTATACCTCCATGTCCCTTTCTGCCGGCCAGAGTGCGGCTATTGCGACGGGGCCTCCGTGGCGGAATCGGACAAACCGGGTGTGATCAAGAGTCGTTTCCCGCGACTGATGGACAAGGAACTGAAGGCTGCGCTGGATGCTCTTGCGACCTCCGGCGTGGCCGCGCGTCCAGCCCGCTCAGTGTTTTTTGGCGGAGGCAATCCCACCGCGCTACCCAGTAGTGACATCGGCTACATGTTGGACGCTGTCGCGAGGGGGGTTGGCCTGACTGACGACGCAGAAATCACGGTTGAAGCGCATCCAGACAGCGTGGACCGGGCCTATGTGACGGCGTTACGAGACATGGGTGTGACCAGGATTTCTTTGGGGATGCACTCCGCCATGCCGCACGTTTTGGACACTCTCGGTTGCACACACGAGCGTGTTCACGTGTGGGAGGCTGCAGCAACAGCCCGGGAAGTGGGGCTCGATCTCGCTCTTGATTTGGTCTACGGCACTCCCGGAGAAAGCCCTGAAGACTGGCAGAAAACTCTCGACATTGCGCTTGCCATGGAGCCAGACCACCTCTCTGCCTACGCGCTGGTGGCCGAACCAGGGACAAAAATCGCTCGAGCCATCGAGCGGGGAGAAGTAGACGATGTCGATCCCGACGTCCAGGCCGAGTATTACCTCATGGCGGATCAGACACTCGAGCAGGCGGGGTTTGAGTGGTACGAGCTGAACCACTGGGCGCGCACTCCCGACCACCGATCTCGTCACCAAATGGGCTACTGGGCAAGCGCTGATTGGCTGGGTGTCGGCCCTTCCGCCCATTCCCACGTGGGAGGAGTGCGCTGGTGGAATGTGAATTCTCTCGGGACCTGGGCAGACCACGCCGAGCAGAATGTCCTGCCCATCGAGTCACAAGAAGTCCTCGATTCCTCGGCACAACAAATGGAGCGCATCATGCTGGGACTGAAAACCCGGGAGGGCATCTCTCTGTCTTCGCTTCCTGGCGCGGATGCTCTTGTCACACAGTGGAACGAGCAGGGCTGGGTGGACAAGGACGCCCTCGCCGATGGCCGGCTTGTCTTAAGTGCGACTGGCAGGCTGCTTGCTGATCGGTTGACAACCGAGCTTGTGTCGCTCGAAGTGTCTACTCAGCAGGGCTCTTAAGCCTCCGCGTAGTATTGGCAGTCTCACATGGGGACTGCCAATTCGGGGAGGTGAGTCATGGTTTCAGACCGCGCACTAGAAGTGTTGCGCGTCATCGTCGAGGACTTCATCGACTCCAGTGAACCGGTTGCCAGTAAAGCCATCGCTTCGCGTCCAGGATTTGGCGTCTCTGCAGCGACCATCCGCAACGACATGGCGCTTCTTGAGGAAGAAGAGCTCATCGCCGCCCCCCACACCTCGGCCGGTCGTATCCCCACGGACAAGGGCTATCGGGTGTTTGTGGACAGCCTCACCGAGCATCGCCCACTCACGACCGCCCAACGATCAGCCGTTCAGCGATTCTTAGAACAGTCCGTCGACCTCGACGACACGTTGACCAGAACCGTTCGACTGTTGTCTCAATTGACAAACCAAGTGGCGTTGATTCGCTATCCCACTTTTGGCCAGGCCCGTGTCCGGCACGTGGAGTTGTTACCCATGGACTCGGATCGCCTGATGGTGATCCTGATCACCGATTCAGGCCACGTCGACCAGAGCGTGGTGGAGCTTTCTGACTCACTCGACGATGCCATCGTTGGAGAGTTACGCGCCAGCATCAACGAGGCCGTTGTCGGGAAATCTCTGGACGACACTCAAACCGAGCTCAAAGCGCTACCCGATAAGGCAGGGCCCGAGCGGCGTCCGCTGGTCGAGTTGGTGGTCGACGGGATTTGCCGCACACTCGATGCCCACCGCACCGACCGGCTTCTCGTGGCGGGAGCTGCCAACCTCGTCAAAACCGAGGGGGACTTTTCTGACAGCGTCTATCCGGTCCTCGAAGCCATCGAAGAGCAAGTGACGGTGTTGAAGCTGTTTAGCGAAATGAGCCAAGACGGCCCCGATGTGTTTGCCCGAATTGGTCGAGAGATGGAAGCCCCACTGTCGGAAACGGCTGTCGTGGCAGGGTCCTACTCCTCGAGTGACGATGAATCAGGAGTTGTAGGTGTGTTGGGGCCGACCCGAATGGACTACCCCGCGAATATGTCGGCGGTGAGAGCGGTCGCTCGCTATCTCACCCGTCTGCTTGACCCGCAGTCTCCATCGGAGGAGCCACGTGTCAGTTGATCACTACGAAGTCTTAGGTGTTGCCAAAGACGCCTCAGACGAAGCCATCCGGAAGGCGTATCGAAAACTCGCCCGGGAGCTGCATCCTGATGTGAACCAGGAAGAAGGCGCGGAGGACCGGTTTAAGCAGGTCACCCACGCCTACGAGGTGCTCTCCGACCCCGAACAGCGCGCTCGCTATGACCGCGGTGGCGACGAAATGGGCGGTTTCGGGCCCTTTGGCGACATCTTCGAGACCTTTTTCGGTGGCGGCGGTTCACGAGGCCCCCGACCTCGCACAGAGCGCGGCCAAGATGCCCTGATCCGGGTGGATGTCGACCTCGCAGATGTCGTGTTCGGCACCACCCGCACTCTCGATGTCGACACCGCAGTGTTGTGTGAGAGCTGTGGGGGATCGTGCTGTGCCCCCGGAACAAACCCGCGGACCTGCGACATCTGTGGTGGATCCGGTCAGGTGCAGCGGACTGTGCGGAGCTTGCTCGGCAACATGGTGACTCAGAGTCCTTGTGGTTCCTGCCGCGGATACGGCTCGGTCATCGATCAGCCGTGCCCCACATGCGCCGGGCAAGGCCGCGTGCGATCCACGCGCCAGGTGGATGTAGAAATTCCCGGTGGAATCGAAACGGGCCAGCGGATTCATCTCCCCGGATCTGGCGAAATTGGTCACGGCGGCGGACCCGCGGGCGACCTGTATCTGGAATTCCACGTCAGCGCCCATGAGACCTTCGACCGCCAGGGAGATGACCTAGTCGCCACCATCGACGTCGATGTGACCGACGCCATTCTGGGGACCGAGACCACACTCGAGTCACTAGACGGCCCCGTCGACATCACGATTAGGCCCGGGGTTCAGAGCGAAGACATTCTCACCATCAAGGGCCGCGGAGTGACGAAACTTCGGGGAGCCGGACGAGGGGACCTGAAAATTGCAGTCCACGTCGTCACTCCGACAAAGATTGGCGCCAAGGAGATTGATTTGGTGCAGAAGCTCCGAGACTTAAGAAAGCCCTCTGCACCGTCTTTCCAGGCGACCCAGTCCTCCACCTTCCAGCGCCTGCGTGAGCGTTTCTTCGGCGGGTAGTCAATGGCCCACCTTTACCTCGTTGACCATCAGCGACTGATTGCCGGCGAGACGGTGCGTCTCACCGGAGACGAGGCGCACCACGCTGCCAAAGCAGCAAGGCTCCGAGTCGGAGAGCGGGTTCAGATCGGCGACGGCCGAGGGCATCTGGCCCGGGCGGAGGCAACGTCGGTCGATGCTGACGCGGTGGAATTGGTCGTCGTCGAGGCGTGGATGGTCGATCGGGAGCAGCCAGAGGTGTGGCTTGCCCAGTCCCTCGCGAAACAGGGTCGTGATGAGCAGGCCGTCGAGCAGGCCACAGAAGTTGGTGTTGACCGGGTCATCCCACTCAGCACTGAAAGGGCGGTGGTCAAGTGGGACGAGGCAAAAAAGACCTCGGGCCACGAGAGGTGGCGGCGCATTGTTCGAGAGGCCACCAAACAATCACTCCAGCCCTATTTGGCGGACGTTGAGCCACTGCACTCGCTGACCGAACTTCTCGAGAGAGCTGACATTCAGTTCATTGCGCTTGATCACCGGGCAGAAAAGAGCATTCTGGATGTTCCCATTGAGCCCCTGCCGGGGGCTGCCCCCATTGTCTTGGCCGTGGGCCCAGAGGGCGGATGGAGTGATGGCGAGAAAGAGGCAATCGTTGCGGCCGGAGGCGGCTTGGCCAAGTTGGGAAGCGGTGTGCTCCGCGCCTCGAGCGCTGGTCCGATTGCTCTTGCCCTGATGCGAGCCAGGCTCCGCCAGTGGTAGTTGCCCGGATGCTGCCCTCCAGAGATTTGTAGACTGTGGCCATGCCTGCCGAGCCAAGTATTTTCAGCAAAATCGTCGCCGGAGAAATCCCCGCCGATATTGTTCGCGACACCGAACGGCTGATTGCGTTTCGGGATATCGCCCCGCAGGCACCTGTTCATATTCTCGTCGTGCCGAAGTCCGAGGCCTACCGCGACGTCGTGGAGCTGGCTGCGGGCGATCCCTCTCTCCTCGCTGAGATGGTGGCGATGGGCCACGACATTGCCCGCGAGCACTGTGACGGACAGTTCCGGCTCGTGTTCAACACCGGAGAGCAAGCAGGACAGACGGTGTTTCACGTCCACGCCCACGTGATGGGTGGCGGCCTCGCCGAGGGGTCTCTTGCCTCCGGATAATTCTCCTCCGCTCGACAACTCGGCGTCGGGCACCAGAGTGGTCGATATCGACGATGTCGCGATGATTCGGGTGCTTGGCGTGCACGACCGTGTGCTGGGCGAGGTCGAAAAACAGTTTCCTGACCTGAACATTCACGCCAGGGGAAACCGCATCACCATTGACGGCCCACCTGATCGAGCCGATGAGGCGTTGCGGCTTCTGGAGCAGCTCGTGGAGCTCGCGAAGTCGGGTGTGGATATTGACACCACAGAAGTTGCCCAAACAGCCCGAATCCAACAAGAAACCAGCGCCGACGCGACCGACGTCCTTGCCCAACCGATTGTGTCCCGGCACGGGCGAACGGTGCGGCCGAAAACTCTGGGACAGAAAAACTACGTCGATGCCATTGACCGCCACACCATCGTCTTCGGCATTGGTCCGGCGGGAACCGGAAAGACCTATCTCGCCATGGCGAAAGCCGTCGCCGCGCTAGAGCGCAAAGACGTTGACCGCATCATCTTGACGAGGCCCGCAGTAGAGGCGGGGGAGCGCCTCGGGTTTCTGCCGGGAACCCTCTCGGAGAAGATTGATCCTTACCTGCGGCCACTGTTTGATGCGCTTCACGAAATGATGAACCCGGACCTCGTACCGAAGCTGTTGGCCAGTGGAACCGTCGAGGTCGCCCCCTTGGCGTATATGCGTGGCCGAACCCTCAATAACTCATTCATCATTTTGGATGAGGCCCAGAACACCACTCCTGAGCAGATGAAAATGTTCCTGACTCGTTTGGGTTTTGGCTCGCGAATGGTCGTGACCGGAGACGTAACCCAGGTCGACGTACCCGGTGGCCAATCAGGCCTAAGCCAGGTGGTGAACATCCTCGCTGATGTGGACGACATTCACTTCGAACGCCTAGGACCGCGTGACATCGTCCGCCACAGCCTGGTGAGCAATATTGTCGATGCCTACGCCGCGCACGAGCACCACAAGGGCGCGAAGTGAGCGTTGAGATTGCCAATGAGTCTGGGACAGATGTCCCACTCGAGCACATCCACGACCTGATTCGATTTGCGTTTGCCGAGTTGCGTGTCCACGACGAAGCGGATGTTGCGGTAATCGCCGTGGACGAAGAAGCGATGGCCGAGCTGCATAAGCAATGGATGGATCAGCCTGGTCCGACAGATGTCTTGAGTTTCCCCATGGATGAGCTCCGGATGCCTGGGCCGGCCGACGAGCCGGTGGCGGGAATCCTCGGAGACATTGTCATCTGTCCGAGCTACGTGGAGAAACAAGTTGCTGAAAGTGGCAAGGACCTAGAACAAGAACTTCAACTCTTGACAGTCCATGGCCTTCTGCACCTGCTGGGATTTGACCACGCCACAGCGGATGAGGAAAAGGAAATGTTTAGCCTCCAGGACGGACTGCTCCAACGGTTCCGTGAATCTCTCAGCGGAGGCGTTCGGTGACCGCGGTCTTCATCATCACCGCAGTGGTGCTGATTGTGGTGGGAGGGCTACTCACCGCGTTAGATGGGGCGCTTCATGTGCTCTCTCGCAACGACTTGCTGGATGAAGCCGAGAACGGCAAGCGTCGACCGGCACTGCAGTCTCTCGCCACTGACGTGGCCGCCCACGTGACGGCTTTGGCCTTTGTGCGAGTGATTGTGGACACTCTGGCCGCGGTCCTCATCACCCTGGCCATCTCGCGACTGATGGACCAGTGGTGGCAAGTACTCCTCATCGCGAGCATCGTCTTAATTGCCGTGTTTTTTGTGGTGGTGGGCTCCTCGCCGAGAAGCGTGGGAATGGCACACCCACGGCCCATGATTCGCACCTTCGCGCCGCTGATTCGCGGTATTCGAATCGTTCTCGGCCCCCTCGCCGAAGGGCTCATTGTGGTTGGTCGGATTGTCACCCCCGGCAGGCCCGGAGGAGGTCCGCTCGCGAGTGAAGAACAGCTGCGAAGCCTCGTGGATGAGGCGGCCCATCAGGATGTCTTGGAGGCAGAAGATCGTGAACTTCTGCACTCGGTGTTCGAGTTTGGCGACACCATCGTGCGCGAAGTGATGGTGGCGAGGACAGATATGGTCACGGCCGACGCGGACGACTCGCTCAAAGCCGCTCTTGCCCAGTTTTTGGAGCAGGGAGTGTCTCGGATGCCTGTGGTGGGTAAAGACGCTGATGACGTCATCGGGGTTGTCTACCTCCGTGATGTGGCCCAGGTGCAACTCGAAAAACCGAGGACGATGGCCCGTGCCCGGGTGAGCACCGTGGCGAAGCCTGCGTTGTTCGTGCCAGAGACCAAGAAAGCAGATGACACGCTCCGCTACCTCCAGAGCGAGAAGAACCACATGGCCCTTGTCGTCGATGAATACGGCGGAATCGCTGGATTGGTCACGATGGAAGACCTCATGGAGGAATTAGTCGGCGAAATCACCGACGAATATGACGACGAGGACGCCGGGGTGGTGGCGCTCGGAAATGACCGATATCGCTTCTCCGTGAGATACCCGCTGGATGACTTGGCCGATCTCTATGACCTGGAGATTGACGAGGAGGACGTCGACACGGTGGGCGGTCTCATGACGGTGTCGCTTGGTCGACTTCCGGAAGCGGGCAGTACCACTGAGGTCCACGGCTTGGTGATGACAGCTGATGTGCCGTCCAGTTCGAAAGGCCCGGTCAGCACCGTGGTTGTCGAACCCACGGCCACTCTTCGGGCCCAGCTCCGACAGCGCCGAGCGCTCGAGGGAACCCTCACGGGCGAGATTCCCCTGCCGTGAGTGAGCCATACCGCGCCGGTTTCGTGAGCCTGGTGGGGAGACCAAATGTTGGCAAGTCCACGCTGGCGAACGCGCTTGTCGGGACAAAAATGGCGATTACATCGTCGAAACCGCAAACGACGAGGCGAGTCATTCGGGGCATTCTCACTCGGCCTGAGGGGCAGTTGGTGTTTGTTGACACCCCCGGAATTCACAAGCCTCGAACCCTGCTCGGCACCAGACTGAACGCTCTTGTCGAGCAAACGCTCGCGGATGTCGACGTGATTGTGCATATGGTGCCGGCCACAGAAAAAGTCGGCCCCGGCGACCGTCATATCCGCGCCACGATTGACGAGTTTCCCAGGGCCAAGAAAGTCGCAGTGGTGAGCAAAACAGACCTCGCCAGTAGAGACGAGGTCCTCGAGCGACTGGTGGAGGTGGACCAGCTGGGCGAGTGGGATCTCGTGGTTCCGCTGTCTGCCGTGAGCGGACACCAAGTCGAGACGTTGGTCACCGAACTGCTTGCCCTGATGCCCGAGTCGCCCGTGCTGTATCCAGACGGTCAAGTCACGGATGACGATGAAGATGTTCATATCGCCGAGCTCATCCGCGAAGCAGCACTCGAGGGGGTTCGAGATGAATTACCCCACTCCTTGGCGGTTGTCATCGACGAGCGTCAGCAGGAGTCAGGACAGGTGGAGAAAATCTACGCCACGTTGTATGTCGAGCGGGATAGCCAGAAACGCATCATGATCGGCACCGGAGG
This sequence comes from uncultured Cellulomonadaceae bacterium, assembly GCA_913063365.1. Taxonomy (GTDB): domain Bacteria; phylum Actinomycetota; class Actinomycetes; order Actinomycetales; family Microbacteriaceae; genus Pontimonas. The sequence continues at coordinate 6,753 of CAJXYC010000010.1, read as the reverse complement.
CCAACGTCTGAAAGACATTGGGACAGCCGCGCGGGGTGAGATCGAGGCTCTTCTTGGTCACAAGGTGTTCTTGTCGTTGCATGTCGCGGTGTCCAAAGAATGGCAGCGAGACCCCAAGAAACTGGGGCGGCTTGGATTCTGACCTGACGGAATAAGCCCGCGAGTGTTACCCTAAACACGTGGGTAACTTCCTTCTCCTTCACCGCCGCGGCGAGGTGCTGTCTTAAGGCCACCCTCCCCGCGGAGTTTCGCAGTGGCCCCACCCGCATATCCGGACTATCCGGAGAAGAAGGATTAGACGATGGAAAACCGCCAACAACCCAGTTCTCTGCCGATTCACCGTTATCGGCCCTACCAGGACAGCTTCGCTGTCGACCTGCCAGATCGCACTTGGCCTGATGCCCGGATTACCCATGCCCCAAGGTGGTGTGCGGTGGACCTACGAGATGGCAACCAGGCACTAATTGATCCGATGAGCCCCGAGCGCAAGCGGGTCATGTTCGACATGCTCGTGCGCATGGGCTTCAAGGAAATCGAGGTGGGGTTCCCCTCGGCCAGCCAGACCGACTTCGACTTCGTCCGCAGCTTGATTGAAGAAGACCTGATTCCGGACGATGTCACCATCCAGGTGTTGACCCAAGCGAGGGAACATCTGATTAATCGCACCTATGAGTCCTTGAAAGGCGCAAAGCGAGCGATTGTGCACCTCTACAACTCCACGAGCGTGCTCCAGCGGGAAGTGGTCTTCAACACCGACCGCCAGGGAATTATCGATATTGCCCTGCAAGGAGCCCGGTGGTGTGTGGCAGCGGAGGCAATGGTCCCCGAGACAGAGATCTTCTATGAATACTCGCCCGAGAGCTACACCGGAACAGAGCTGGAGTTCGCCGTCGAGGTCTGCAACCGGGTGATGGAGGTTCTGGTGCCGACACCAGAGCGGAAGCTCACCATCAACCTCCCCGCCACCGTCGAAATGGCCACCCCAAATGTCTATGCCGACTCCATTGAATGGATGTCGAGACACCTCGACCACCGAGAGAACGTGATTCTGAGCCTGCACCCCCACAACGACCGGGGAACCGCGATCGCCGCTGCCGAGTTGGGTTACATGGCAGGAGCTGATCGGATTGAAGGCTGCCTGTTTGGAAACGGTGAGCGCACCGGAAACGTCGACTTGGTGGCTCTCGGAATGAATCTGTTCAGTCAAGGAATTGACCCCCAGATTGATCTGAGCGATTTGGACGAGCTGAAGCGCACCGCTGAATACTGCAATCAGCTGGCGGTTCACGAGAGAAGCCCGTGGGCCGGAGACCTGGTCTACACCGCCTTCTCGGGTTCGCACCAAGACGCCATCAAAAAAGGCTTCGAAGCGATGCAGAAGAGGGCCGACAGCGAGGGTGTCTCGGTTGATGACCTCGAGTGGGCCGTTCCCTACCTGCCGATTGACCCGCGTGATGTGGGACGCAGCTACGAAGCAGTCATCCGCGTCAACTCCCAGTCCGGTAAGGGCGGGGTGGCCTACCTGATGAAAAACGACCACCACTTGGATTTGCCACGGAAGCTCCAAATCGAATTCAGCCAGGTTGTTCAGCACCGCACCGACTCAGAAGGTGGCGAGGTGTCCAGCGCGGCGATGTGGCAGATCTTCCAAGACGAGTATCTGCCAGTCGATGACGACGCACACAAGTGGGGCCGGTTCGAAATCTTCTCCACCGCCACGCAGAGTGAACTGGGCAGTGATGTCGCACTGACCGTGAAAATGCGCGATGGCGAGGAGACCAGAGAGTTCTCTGGTTCCGGAAACGGTCCGATTGCCGCGTTTCTCAACATTCTCGGCCGAGATGGCGTCGACATTCGCCTCTTCGACTATGTGGAACACACCATGGCGGCGAGCGGTGATGCCAGGGCAGCCGCCTACGTCGAGTTGGACGTCAACGGCAAGACGCTGTGGGGAGTCGGCATTGACCCAGACATCTCCACCGCCTCGCTGAAAGCGATTGTCTCCGCGGTGAATCGTGCGCTGCGGATGGAGGCAGACCAGCCGGCGCTGGTGGGAGCGGCGGTTTAGGGCCTCCCACGGCTGACCTGGGCGCTCGCCATACTGGTAGGTATGCCGAGCCTGCGCGATCACTCTGTGGTGCTGCGAACCCATTTATTGGGGGAAGCCGATCGGATTGTGACGCTCCTGACCCGTGAACACGGCAAGATTCGCGCTGTTGCCAAAGGAGTGCGCAAGACCACGAGCAGAATCGGCTCCCGGTTGGAGCCGTTCATGCTGGTGGATGTGCAGTGGGCAACAGGTCGGAGCTTGGACATCATCCAACAGGTGGAAACCCTTGGTGCCTACGGCTCCGCCATCGCCGAGGACTACGACACCTTCACCGCGGCTGCGGCTATGGCCGATACCGCGGACAAACTCACCGAACATGAAGCGACCACGGACCAGTTTCTGTTGATTGTCGGCGCGCTTCGGGCACTTGCCGAGCGGCACCATCCAGCTGGTTTGATTGTCGATAGCTATCTGCTGCGGGCTCTGTCACAGGCAGGCTGGGCGCCAAGCGTGGAGGTGTGCGCACAAACTGGGAGCCCGGGGCCTCACCGGCATTTTGTGCCCGCCCTGGGAGGAATGGTGGATAAGTCCATTGCGCCTCCGGGTTCTCCCACTCTCAGCGAAGACAGTGTCTCTCTACTCGGAGCGCTGCTCTCTGGCCACTGGGACGTGGCAGAGGCGAGTAGCGAGGAGGCTCGACGAGAGGTGTCGGGAGTTGTCGCTGTGTACACCCAATTTCACCTAGAAAAAGGGGTCAAGGCCCTCGGTCAGATGTCTCGGGCCAGGGAAGATAGGGCCGAGGAGGCACGACGATGAGTGACTTTCTTCCAGTCGACTGGACTGGTCAGCAGCCACCGCCGTTCGATCAGTCCACTCTGCCTGCCCATGTGGCCATCGTGATGGATGGCAATGGCCGGTGGGCAAACCGGCAAGGCCTGCCCCGCGTGGATGGCCACCGCGCAGGCGAACAGGCGCTTCTAGATGTGGTGGCTGGTGCCATCCAAGCCGGTGTCCAACACCTCTCGGTTTACGCCTTCTCGACAGAGAACTGGAACCGCTCGCCCGAAGAAGTGCGCTTCTTGATGGGCTTTAACCGCGATGTGCTTAGGCGTCGGCGGGACCAGCTTGACCGGTGGAATGTGCGGATCCGCTGGTCGGGGAGGAAACCGAAGCTCTGGTCCACCGTGATTGCTGATCTCACAGAAGCTGAGAAAAAGACCAAGAAGAACACTGGGCTGACGCTGTCAATGTGTGTGAATTATGGCGGTCGCGCCGAGATTATTGACGCTGTCCGGGCGATAGCCCGCGAGGTGGCTTCTGGCCGAATGAGTGCCACCGGAATCCGCGAGAGCACTCTGCGTAAACACCTGTATGTGCCAGAGGCACCCGATGTTGACCTCTTCATCCGGACGTCTGGTGAGAAGAGAACAAGTAATTTCCAACTCTGGCAGGCCGCCTACGCCGAAATGGTGTTCCTGGACACCCTGTGGCCCGATATGACGAGGGTTCAGCTGTGGGAGGCCATTGACGAATATCAGCGCCGATCGCGGCGCTTCGGTGGCGCCATCGATGCTCCCCTCCCGCCGTCGGGGACTCCCGCCAGTTAGGCTGGTGCGTTGGGTGTCCCACCCACAGTCCAGGCCGGAAGGGAGGGGTGATGGCGGCACAGTCCACTCTCGATAAAGTCATCGCGCTTGCCAAGCGGCGTGGGTTTGTTTTCCAGGCCGGCGAAATCTACGGCGGCTCGCGTTCTGCGTGGGATTACGGCCCTCTCGGCACCGCTCTGAAAGACAACATCAAGCGCCAATGGTGGCGCAGTGTTGTGCAGATGCGAGAAGACGTCGTCGGTATCGACTCGTCGGTCATTCTCCCGAAACAGGTGTGGGAGGCCTCCGGCCATGTCGATGTGTTTACTGACCCGCTTGTGGAGTGCACCAGCTGTCACCGCCGTTTTCGCGAAGACCACCTCATTGAAGAGTTCGAAGAGAAAAAAGGCCGTTCACCAGAGGGCGGCCTCGCCGGGATTAACTGTCCGAACTGTGGCGTGAAAGGCCAGTTCACCGACCCGAAGGCCTTTTCTGGCCTGTTGAAAACATATTTGGGGCCTGTCGACAACGAGGAAGGATTGCACTACCTCCGTCCGGAAACTGCCCAGGGAATTTTTGTGAACTTTGCCAATGTGGTCCAGGTTTCCCGCATGAAACCCCCGTTTGGTATTGCTCAGGTCGGAAAAAGCTTCCGTAACGAAATTACGCCGGGGAACTTCATCTTCCGCACTCGAGAGTTTGAGCAGATGGAGATGGAGTTTTTTGTCGAACCGGGGACGGACGAGACCTGGCACCAATATTGGATCGATGAGCGCCACCGGTGGTACACCGACCTCGGCATTAACCCCGACAACCTCCGGCTCTATGAGCACCCAGCGGAGAAGCTTTCCCACTACTCGAAGCGAACCGTTGACATCGAATACCGGTTTGGTTTTTCGTCCGGTGAATTCGGCGAACTCGAAGGAGTCGCCAACCGCACCGACTTTGACCTGTCGACCCACTCGCAGCATTCGGGCGAGGACTTGTCGTATTTCGACCAGTCCAAAGATGAGCGCTACACGCCCTACGTGATTGAACCGGCGGCCGGGTTGACCCGCTCGCTCATGGCTTTCTTGGTCGACAGTTACACCGAGGACGAAGCCCCCAACGCCAAGGGAGGCACCGACACTCGAACCGTGTTGAAGCTGGATCGCCGTTTAGCGCCCATCAAAGTGGCGGTGTTGCCGCTGTCGAGAGACGAAAAGCTTTCTCCTGTGGCCAAAGATCTGGCCCAACAACTCCGCGCGGAATGGGCGGTGGACTTCGACGACGCCGGAGCTATCGGCCGGCGATACCGTCGACACGACGAAATCGGAACTCCGTTTGCGGTCACCGTTGATTTCGATTCCCTCGACGACAAAGCCGTCACTGTTCGGGAACGCGACACCATGTCGCAGGAGCGCATCGCGATAGCGGAGCTCCCCGGGTACTTCCGAGACGCTCTGGCGGGGGCGTAGCCACCATGTCGGCTAGCACCCACACCCTGGAGCGGCCGACAGTGCGGATCGGCGATATCCCGCTGTCTGTCCCGGTTGTTCTCGCGCCAATGGCGGGAATCACCAATACGGCTTTTCGCCGGCTGTGCCGAGAATACGGCGCCGGACTCTACGTGAGCGAGATGATTACCTCCCGCGCCCTGGTAGAGCGAACCGAGGCCAGCATGCGGCTCATCACCCATCACCCCTCCGAGCAGCCACGTAGCATCCAGCTCTACGGCGTGGATCCCGCCACGATTGGTGAGGCCGTCACGATGCTGGTTGCTGAAGACCGGGCCGACCACATCGACCTGAACTTTGGCTGCCCGGTGCCAAAAGTGACGAAAAAAGGCGGCGGAGCCGCTTTGCCCTGGAAGTTTGAGCTGTTTCGGGCAATCGTTGAGCGCGCTGTTCGAGCAGCCGGCGATATCCCGGTGACGGTGAAAATGCGAAAGGGTATCGACTCCGACCACTTGACTTACCTCGAGGCAGGAAGGGCCGCGGAGGGCGCGGGAGTGTCGGCCGTGGCACTTCATGCCAGGACAGCGGACCAGTTTTATTCGGGCCACGCCGACTGGGACGCCATCGCCACTTTGAAAGAGGAAATCAGCTCGATTCCTGTGCTGGGGAATGGCGATATCTGGTCAGCCGAAGACGCGCTGGCAATGGTCGAGCAGAGTGGTTGTGACGGAGTCGTCGTCGGTCGTGGGTGCCTCGGGAAGCCCTGGCTTTTCGGCGATTTGGCGGCCGCTTTTCGTGGTGAATCGGAGCGCTTCCGGCCCGGCCTCGCCGAGGTCGCCTCGGCGTTTCGACGTCATGCGGAGCTGTTAGTGGACTTTTTTGGCGGTGATGAGCTTCGCGCCTGCCGCGATATTCGAAAGCACGTGGCCTGGTATTTCAAGGGCTATGCCGTCGGAGGCGACCTTCGGGCGAAGCTTGCGATGGTCGAGACTCTTCAGCAGTTGGATGATCTTCTGGGCACGTTGCCGATGGAGCAGGACTATCCGGGCGAGGCCGCAGAAGGCCCGCGTGGACGGGCAGGATCACCAAAGCGGACCGCACTTCCGGATGGCTGGCTCGCGTCGAATGAATTGAGTCCCCTGCAGAAGACCACTCTGCTGGAGGCCGAGCTCGATACGAGCGGCGGGTAGGCGTGGAGTACAGCGCCTTTGACCGGGAGCGGTTTGTCACCGAGACGCACTCCTCGAAGCGTGGAGATTTCCAGCGCGACCGTGGTCGCATCATTCATTCGAGCGCGCTTCGACGCCTCGCCCAGAAAACCCAGGTCTTAAGCCCCACCTCCGGGGTTGATTTTGCGCGAAATCGTCTCACCCACTCGTTGGAAGTCGCACAGGTCGGTCGTGAAATTGCTCAGCGATTGGGTCTCGACCCTGACGTGGTGGACGGTGCCTGTCTGGCCCACGACTTAGGCCACCCACCCTTTGGCCACAACGGAGAGTCAGCCATCGCCGCCTGGGCGGGCTCCATCGGAGGTTTTGAGGGAAACGCCCAAACCTTTCGCGTTCTGACCAAGCTTGAGTCCAAAGTGGCTGACTCATCTGGAGAGTCGCGAGGATTGAATTTGAGTCGAGCGAGCCTCGATGCGGCCAGCAAGTACCCGTGGGGCCGCGACGCGGCCGTC
>CAJXYC010000009.1 GCA_913063365.1 uncultured Cellulomonadaceae bacterium | reverse complement strand
TTGGGGTTACCGAGGACATGGGCCACGGTCAGGTGATTGCCCATCACCACATCGAGGCCAGTAGAAGCGTCTGATTGTGGGTCCATGTCAATGACCAGGACCCGTTGCCCGGCGGCGAAGCCTGCTGAGGCGATGCCGAGAGTGACCGTTGTCTTCCCGACGCCGCCCTTGAGTGAGCTCACACTGACCACGCGCATGTCTCTAGAGCTTAACCTCAGTAGGCTAGGGGAGCGCCTGGGCACGCGCGGTAGTGAAGTTTGAATCGGCAGAAAGGGTTTCTGCGATGTTCTCCAAAATTCTCGTGGCAAACCGCGGCGAGATTGCCATTCGCGCCTTTCGGGCGGCCGTGGAGCTGGGTGCTAAGACCGTCGCTGTCTACCCGCACGAGGACCGCAACTCGCTGCATCGAATGAAGGCGGACGAGGCGTACCCGATCGGAGAGATTGGACATCCACTTCGGGCGTATCTCGATATTGACGAGATCATCCGAGTTGCGACCGAATCCGGCGCCGATGCCATTTACCCGGGGTATGGATTCCTCAGTGAGAACCCGGAGCTCGCCAAGCGGGCCGCCGAGCACGGCATCACGTTTATCGGTCCAGAGTCAGACGTTCTGGAACTTGCCGGCAATAAAGTCCGCGCGAAGGAAACGGCGGTCGCCGCAGGAGTTCCCGTACTCGCATCCAGTGAGGCAACGACTGACATTGATGCGTTAGTCGCGGCCGCTGACGAGATGGGATTTCCCGTCTTTGCCAAAGCAGTTGCTGGTGGCGGTGGCAGGGGAATGCGCCGAGTGGAATCTCCGGAAGACCTGCGACCAGCCCTGGAAGCGGCAATGCGGGAGGCAAAAACCGCTTTCGGCGATGACCGGATGTTCATCGAGCAGGCTGTTGTCCGGCCCCGCCACATCGAGGTGCAGATTCTGGCAGACGCCTCCGGCCACACGATTCATTTGTTTGAGCGTGATTGCTCGCTTCAGCGTCGGCACCAAAAGGTCATTGAAATTGCGCCCGCGCAGCATCTAGACCCAGCAATCCGAGAGAAAATGCTTCAGCACGCGGTGGCATTTGCCAAGCAAGTTGGCTACGTCAACGCCGGCACCGTCGAGTTCCTCCTAGACACCGCAGGGGACCGAGCTGGCGAGCACGTCTTTATCGAAATGAATCCACGGATTCAGGTCGAGCACACGGTGACAGAAGAAGTCACGGATGTTGATTTGGTGCAGTCACAGATGCGGATTGCCGCGGGTGAGACTTTAGAAGACCTCGGGCTCGGCCAAGAAAGCATTCAGGTTCGGGGTGCGGCGCTCCAGTGTCGGATTACGACAGAGGATCCGAGTGCTGATTTCCGGCCGGACACAGGAAAAATCACCACCTACCGTTCTCCCGGCGGGGCCGGTATCCGGCTCGACGGCGGAACGGTGAACCAGGGGGCGCAGATTTCTCCCTACTTCGATTCCATGCTCGCGAAAATGACGTGTCGCGGTCGGGATTTCGATCAGGCTGTCCGGCGTGCCCGTCGTGGTCTCGCTGAATTCCGTATTCGCGGGGTTCACACCAATATTTCCTTCCTCCAGGCCGTGTTGGCCGATGACGCGTTCGTGGCAGGTGACGTGTCGACCTCGTTCATTGACGAGCGCCCCGAGCTCATTCAGCCCCGGCGCTCGAAAGACCGCGGCACGAAGCTCCTCACCTGGATGGCGGATGTGACGGTAAACCAGCCACACGGCGATGGCAAAGGGGCGGTTCGACCCTCGACGAAACTGCCCGAGGTGGACCTCACCATTCCCGCGCCAGCTGGGTCCAAACAACAGTTGGACGCTCTTGGTCCAGAAGCCTTTGCCGCACAGTTACGAGAACAGAAGGCGTTGGCCGTCACGGATACGTCGTATCGAGATGCCCATCAATCGCTACTGGCGACCAGGGTGCGGACAAAAGACATCGTCGATGTCTTGCCCGCGGTGTCGCGGCTGACTCCGCAGTTGTTCTCGGTAGAGGCCTGGGGTGGGGCGACCTACGACGTGGCACTTCGCTTCCTCGGAGAAGACCCCTGGGAGCGTTTGGCGGCGGTGCGGGAGCATCTTCCAAACGTGGCAATTCAAATGCTTCTTCGCGGAAGGAACACTGTCGGCTACACGCCCTATCCCACCGAGGTGACCGACGCGTTTGTCCAGGAGGCAAGCGCCGTGGGGGTAGATATTTTCCGCATTTTCGATGCGCTCAACAGCGTCGATCAGATGCGACCGGCAATCGACGCTGTTCGGGAAACAGGGCGTTCGGTGGCTGAAGTGGCGCTCTGCTACTCGGGTAATCTGCTCGATCCCGCAGAGGACCTCTACACGTTGGACTACTACCTGCGTCTGGCCGACAAGGTGGTGAGCGCCGGAGCGCACATTCTTGCCATCAAAGATATGGCTGGTCTCTTGCGGGCCGAAGCGGCGAGGACCTTGGTGGGAGCGCTTCGAGAGAGGTTTGACCTGCCCGTTCACCTGCACACTCACGACACGGCAGGCGGTCAATTGGCCACACTCCTCGCCGCGGCTGAGGCAGGAGTCGACGCCGTTGATGCTGCTTCTGCACCCCTATCCGGAACCACAAGCCAGCCTTCTCTGACGGCTCTTGTCGCTGCTATGGAACACACCGAAAGAGATACGGGGGTGTCTCTGGAGGCGGTGTCGCAACTAGAGCCCTATTTCGAGGCTGTGAGAGGCGTCTATGCGCCATTCGAATCTGGTCTGCCTGCTCCGACTGGCCGGGTCTATCACCACGAGATTCCTGGGGGTCAGCTCTCCAATCTCCGACAGCAAGCCATTGCCCTTGGTCTCGCCGATCGTTTTGAGGACATCGAGGATTGGTATGCCCACGCCAACCGGATTCTTGGCCGTCCGACAAAAGTCACGCCCTCGAGCAAGGTTGTCGGCGACCTCGCGCTGCAGATGGCGGCCGCGGGAGTCGATCCCGCTGACTTTGAGGCAAACCCGGGAAACTATGACATTCCAGATTCCGTGATTGGGTTCATGGCTGGGGAACTGGGTGACCCACCGGGCGGGTGGCCAGAGCCGTTCCGGACAAAGATCATGGAGGGAAGGACACGGCCTGACCCCGCTGCCTCACTCACCACTGAGGAGCTGGAGGGTTTAAAAACTTCCGGGACGGAGAGGCAGCTCCTGCTGAACCGACTGCTGTTTGCGCAGCCGACAGCCCATTTCTTGGAAACCAGAGATCGTTACGGGGACCTCTCAGTCATTGACACCGTTGACTATCTCTATGGTCTGCGTTTCGGCGAAGAAACAGTGGTCGAAGTGGAACCCGGGGTCAGCCTGTATGTGCAGTTGGAGGCGATTGGCGATGTCGACGACCACGGCATGCGCACTGTCTTGGCGAGCCTCAATGGACAAATGCGCCCGGTTACCGTTCCCGACCGAAGTGTTGAGGTAGACATCCCTCAGGCAGAGAAGGCAAATCCTGATGATTCAGGTCATGTGCCCGCTCCCTTTGCCGGGGTGATTTCTCTCAAAGTAGCCGTCGGAGAATCGGTCGAATCTGGACAGACGGTGGCCACCATTGAGGCGATGAAGATGGAGGCCGCCATTACGGCGTCTGTCGCTGGGGTGGTCGACCGGCTTGCCGTCACGCCCACTCAGGCGGTTGAAGCAGGCGATCTCCTGGTGGTTGTTCGGGCCACATAGGGAAACCGATTTGGGCGGGGATTACCCGTATCGGCTCGGTTAGAGTGTGTTGTCGAACAGTGGCAGCGAGAGAGAAGGTTTGATGGCGCGGTCAAAATCCGGTTCTGCAGACGAGCCTGCAGAGGTGGACGTCCAGGAGGCTGAAGTGGATGAGGTAGGAGACCTCGTCGACGAGGCAGTAGACCCGACGGCCGTTGACCAACACGATGTCGAAGTCCACGCCTACTTGTCGTCCTCGGTCCCGACAGACACGCCAGTGGAGGCCTCGGAGACCCCTTCACCATCGGAGCAGAGCGAGTCGCTGACCGATGAGCGGCTTCTCAATCAGAAGAAGACAAAAGAGCCACCTGAGGGGGCCTTCCAACGGTTCCTCTACGAAATCTCCTTTCACCTCATTGACATCGGTGATTCTCGGGCGGCACGGGAGCGAAAAGCTCTTTCTCGCCGTATTGCAGCGCCGTTTGACCAGGGCGCCCGCTACGTTCCCGTGCTTACTCGCAAGGGTGGCGTCGGTAAGACCACGGTGACCACCCTGCTCGGAATGGCTCTCGCGGAAGTACGTGACGACCGGGTCATCGCGATTGACGCAAACCCTGACCGGGGAACGCTTGCCGAGCGGGTTCCGAAGTCCACCGCTGCGACGGTCCGGGATGTCGTGAAGCTGGTTGCCGGCATCAAGGGCTTCACCGATTTCGCTGAACTGGTCTCGAAAGATGCGACCAGGCTGCACGTTCTTGCCTCCGACACTGACCCGTTGCTCTCGGAGGCCTTTGACGAAGACGACTACAACGTCGTCGCAGACCAAGCGGCCCGCTTTTACTCGATTATCTTGACCGACTGCGGAACAGGTGTTGTCCACTCGGTGATGAAGCCCACGTTGAACCGAGCGAACGGTCTGGTCATCGTGTCGGGAGGAAGTATCGACGAGGCGCGGCTGGCTTCTGAGACACTCACATGGCTCGAGGCAAATGGCTGGGGTGACCTGGTGAAGAACGCTGTCATCGCCCTCAATACGGCCACCCAAGGGACCAACGTCGTCAAAGTAGACGAGATTGAGGATCACTTCCTCTCCCGTGTGAGAGATGTCGTGCGGATTCCCTATGACCCCATGCTGGCTGCCGGGTCGGTCATTGACTGGAACAAACTAAGCCCTCTGACGCGGGAATCCGCCAGGGAGTTGGCGGCGCTCGTGGTGGAGGGAATCACCTCTCCGCAGGGGGACTAGCGCCGTGGCGGTTCGTCCGATTCGCCTCTTTGGCGACCCGATACTTCGGAGCCCCACCGACCCCGTTGACCCGGCTAGTGAGCGGACAGCTCAGCTGGTCGAGGACTTACTGGACACGGTCAAAGAACCGGGCCGGGCGGGAGTGGCGGCAAACCAAATTGGTGTGGGTCTCCGGGCCTTTAGCTACAACGTCGATGGTGAGGTCGGATACGTCTTGAATCCAGTCCTCGAATCAGTAGACGGTGAACTCGAGCCGGTCGATGAGGGCTGTCTCTCCGTCCCGGGCGTGAGCGTGCCCCGCTCGCGATACCCCAGGGCTACCGTGTCAGGAGTTCTGTTGGACGGTTCTCCGGTGACCATTACAGGCGAGGGGCTTCTCGCCCAAGCTCTTCAGCACGAGTGCGATCACTTGGATGGGCACCTCTACATCGAAGGCCTGGACCCCGAGGTGAAAAAACAGGCGATGTCTGAAATTCGCAGCTCCGATTGGTTCCAGGCCGGGTAACCGCACAGCTTCGGCTTCCCCCGCCTACACTGAGCCGGATGAGCGCTGTAGGAATCGATATCGGCGGCACCAGAATCAAAGCGGGGCGTGTCTCCCCTGCAGGAGATGTCACCGAGCCTCGCGTGGTTGACACTCCGCAGCACGCCGACGACATCGTGCAAGCCGTTGCCTCGCTCATCGGCCAGTACCAGGCGGACCACCCGGTTTCTCAGGTGGGCGTGGCCGTTGCGGCCTTTCTCGATGTGGGGCGTGAACGCATAGAACTATCACCCAACATCGATTGGCAGGACAGGCCTCTTCGAGACGAACTCTCCCAGCTGGTGGGCTGCCCCGTTGTCTTGGAAAATGACGCCAATGCTGCCGGTTTTGCAGAGGCGCGGCTTGGCGCTGGGCAGAACGCGAATCCGATGGTCATGTTCACACTCGGCACGGGTGTTGGGGGAGCGGTCGTGATCGACGGCGAAGTGCTGATTGGTTCCAGGGGCCTCGCCGGCGAACTGGGACACCTCATTGTGGAACCTGGTGGAGCGGTGTGTGGCTGCGGGCAACGCGGATGCCTGGAAACAGTGTCATCCGGGACCGCAATGATGAGACACCTCGGCCTCGAGCACGGTGTCCAGGTAGATAGCCCCGAGGGTTTGGCAGAAGCTCTCGCCGGTTCCAGTGAGCTTTTCCAGTCGGTAGTCAAGCGAGTTTCCTGGGGGATTGTTCAGGGAATTGTTCAGGTTCATGCCGTTGTTGACCCCGCCGTCGTCGTTATCGGGGGAGGAGTGGCTGAACGGCTAGGCGAGCGACTCATTGAGGCCGTTGACCGCGAGCGGGAGGCGGTGTGCCGGGAGAGGCGCTCTCAGGCGTTTCCCGAGATTCGACTGGCCCAGGTGGGCAACCAAGCTGGTGTGGTGGGTGCTGGGCTGTTGGCGATGGCGAAGTCTGAGGAAGTCGCCCAGTAGTCTGAGGCGCTGGAGAGGGGGGACTGTGCTCTATTGGTGGCTGAAAAACGGCGTGCTCGGTCCGCTCTTACAGACTGTTTTCCGGCCGACGATTGAAGGTCAGGAGCACATTCCGCCAAAGGGTGCCGCGATTGTGGTCTCGAATCACCTCTCGTTTGTCGACAGCATCTTTCTGCCTCTGGCGATTCCCCGGCGCATGACGTATCTCGCCAAGAGCGATTACTTCACGGGTACAGGGCTCCGCGGGGCGCTTGTTCGTTTGTTTTTCAACGCCACCGGTCAGCTGCCGATTGACCGGGCGGGGGGAAAGGCTTCCGAGGCTTCGTTAAACACCGGTCTACAGGTGCTCGGTGAGGGGCGTGTGCTGGGACTCTATCCCGAGGGAACACGCTCGCCCGATGGCAGGCTCTATCGAGGCCGAACAGGAGTTGCGCGCATGGTGCTTGAAGCCAATGTTCCGGTGATACCCGCCGCGGTCATTGGCACCGATCGAGTCATGCCTCTTGGTGCCAAGCTGCCCAAAGTTCGGAAGGTCATGATTCGCATTGGCCCACCAATGGACTTCTCACGTTTTGAGGGCATGGAGGGAGACCGCTTTGTTCTCCGCGCCATTACCGACGAGATTATGTACACAATCGCCCAGCTCAGCGGCCAGGAATACGTGGATGTCTACGCCTCCACGGTGCGGAACCAAACAGCCTCCTCCGAGGCATAGCCCACCAAGGCTTCGGTAGGCTTGGCGGGCTGAGGACCCGAGAAAAAGGCAGTGATGAACGTCGCAACGATGGTGGATCCCACCGAAGCAGTGGTGACACCCTCTCCCGAAGTGGTGGAGGGTCTCGACCACTGGCGAAGCCTGCCGATTAAGCAGCAACCCCCGTGGCCTGATCCGTCGGCGGCCGAGGCGGTCGCCGAGGAGCTGGTGCGAGTTCCGCCTCTTGTCTTCGCGGGTGAAGTCGACAAACTTCGCGAGCAGTTGGCGGATGTCGCTGCGGGGAAGTCTTTTGTACTCCAAGGTGGTGACTGCGCAGAGACGTTTGCCGGTGCGACCGCCGACAACATCAGAAACCGCGTCAAGACAATCTTGCAGATGGCCGTGGTGCTCACCTACGGCGCCTCAATGCCCGTCGTGAAAATGGGCCGGATGGCTGGTCAGTTTGCGAAGCCTCGGTCGAGTAACGACGAAACCCGGGATGGTGTCACTCTGCCCGCCTACCGCGGTGACATGGTTAACGGTTTTGATTTCACCGAAGAAGCCCGTACACCAGATCCCTCGAGAATGCTCGATGGATACCACACGGCGGCCTCGACGCTGAATCTGATTCGGGGCTTCACTCAGGGTGGTTTTGCTGATTTGCGGATGGTGCACAGCTGGAATCGCGGCTTTGCCTCGAACCCCGCCAACCGGCGCTACGAGGGTCTGGCCAAGGAGATTGACCGAGCCGTGCGCTTCATGGAGGCTGCCGGGGCAGATTTTGATGAACTCAAGCGGGTGGATTTCTTCGCGAGCCATGAAGGCCTGTTGATGGAGTACGAACGGGCGATGACGCGCATCGACTCTCGGACCGGGCTTCCCTACGACACCTCCGGGCATTTCATCTGGATTGGCGAGCGAACCAGGGACATTGATGGCGCCCACGTGGACTTTTTCTCTCGGGTGCAAAATCCCATCGGAGTGAAGCTTGGGCCCAGCACGAGCGTGGATGACATGGTCAAGCTCATTGATGTGTTGGACCCTGACCGGGTGCCCGGTCGTCTGACCTTCATCACTCGAATGGGTGCGGGCGCCATCCGGGATGCGCTTCCGCCTCTCTTGGAGGCCGTGAAAGATCACGAATCCACCCCCGTCTGGATTTCGGACCCGATGCACGGCAATGGGATGACGACTCAAACCGGCTTTAAGACCAGGCGCTTCGACGACGTCGTCGAAGAGGTAAAGGGCTTTTTCGAGGCCCACCGCCAGGTGGGAACACATCCGGGCGGCATTCACGTCGAGCTCACCGGCGATGACGTGACCGAATGTCTCGGTGGGGTGCAGCAGATTGACGAGCTGGGCCTAGAAACCCGCTACGAATCGCTGTGCGACCCGAGACTGAACCACCAGCAGTCGCTGGAGCTTGCGTTCTTGGTCGCTGAAGAGCTTGGCGCGTCGCTTAACTAGACGAAGCTTCGGATGACGATGACGGTGCCTTTGGGGACCTGCTGACCTTCTCCAGGTTCCAAACTCGTCACCCGCGCAAACGCCTCATCCCACGATTCTTCTGGGAACTCTGAGCGAACTTCGACCTGGAGCTCAAGCCGCTCAAGCTCCGCGATCGCATCCGCAATTGTCTCGTCGATCAGGTCTGGCACGGTGATGAGCTCAGGGCCTCGCGAGACTGTGAGGGTGACGGTGTCTCCAGGCCTCGGCGTTCCACCGTTTGGCACGCGGAATTCGATGACTAGGCCCTCAGCAATCTCATCGGAGAACTGACCGTCACCCCCGACCACTCCCACTAACCCGGCTTCGTCCAGAGCGGCCTCTGCTTCCTCGACCGTGAGGCCTGTGACCTCGGGCAGTGAGCCGGCACTGACCACAAGATTCAAGATGGTGCCCGGCTCGAGCTCGGTTCCAGGCGCAATCGTCGTACCGTCTTGATCAGTGACAGCGGTGACCGAGTCTTTGTCTGCCGTGGTGGAAAACTCATAGGTCACATCGCCACGAGTCAGCCGAGCCTCGTCGATACGACTCTCGGCATCCGAGACCGGTAGACCAATGAGCGCGGGCATCACGGCTGGTTCCACGCCCTGCGACACAATCAGCTGAACCGAAGCCTGTTCTTCTAATTCGGTCCCTGCTTCGGGACTCGTGGAGATCACCAGGCCGGCGGGGATTTCGTCGTCGTAGTTCTGCTGGAGTGCCTCTTCGACCACGAGCCCTGCGCCCCGTAACGACTGGCCCGCCTGGTCAACGGTGAGCCCGGCAACATCGGGCACAGTGACCATGATTGGCCCCTGGGGCTGGAAGACCCACCATCCGGCCCCAATTGCTGCGAGTGCGGCAACGACAAAAGTCACCCAGAGCAGGGGGCTGGGACCTTTTCGTACCTTCGTGACAGTCGGGGCGGCTGCCTCCTCTGAATAGTCCGGGGTCTCCAACCCGGCGAAGACGTCGTCGGTCCGGCTGAGCACCTCAGTGGGTTCGTCATCAACTGTTTCTTGGGCCATGACGCGGGTTGCTTCGATATCAGGTGCCTTAATGGCTTCGGTCGGGCTAGCGGCGGCCTGGCGTTTCCGAAGTTCTTTTTCCACACGAATCACTTGGTCCAGGAGCGCTTTCGCATGGGGCGGGCGATCGTCTGGATTTCGCTGGGTGGACCAGCGCACCAACTCATCCAATTCAGTGGGGGTGTCTGGCACAACGTCGCTTGGCACCGGCATGCTCGCGTTCGCGTGTTGATAGGCGACAGTGACCGCTTGGTCGCCCTTAAATGGTTGTGTGCCGGTCAGCATTTCGAAGAGCATGATCCCGAGGGCGTAGAGGTCGCTTCGGATATCCGCGGGGCTCCCCGTCACAAGTTCGGGGGAGAGGTAGGCGACTGTTCCCAGGAGAGCTTGTCCTGTTTGCGTGTCGTGCGAGGCCGCCCGCGCGAGACCAAAATCGGCAATCTTGATGCGACCGTCGTCGGCCATGAGGATGTTCTCAGGCTTGAGATCACGGTGCACAATCCCCGCCTGGTGGGCCGCATCTAACCCCTGCAAAATGGCCTTCACCACATCAAGAGTTTGTTCCCAGGTGAGAACCCCGAAATCCCGAAGAAGCTCACGCAGGGTGATGCCGGGCAGGTATTCCATCACGATGAACGTGAGTGGTCCGTCTTGCCCCTGGTCAAACACATTGACGATATTCGGGTGGGCAAGCCGCGCAGCTTGTCTGGCTTCCTGCATGAATCGGGCGGTGAATTGTTCGTCTTCCGCCAGGTGTGGGTGCATGATCTTTACGGCGACCGGCCGTTCGAGCCGGTAGTCGAGCCCGCGATAGACCGAGGCCATCCCCCCTCGAGCAATGCGGTCCTCGATGAGGTAGCGCTGGTCGATGGTGCGGCCGATGAGCGGGTCAGTCGCCGAAGGTGTCATTGCGCCGAATTGTATTGGGCAGAGGGGGCCTGGCCGATGAGGCGCACCCAAAGCACAGTTAGCTCAGTTCCTCCAGCCATGCCCACGCACTGGCTTCCCATTTGGCGTAGGCCTCAGGGTAGGCGGAACGCTGAACTTTTTGGGCTGCGTCGGTGAGATCCATCGACTGCCATCCCGAATAGTCAAGAAGACCTCGTGTCCGACCGGGGTTGGGGTTGCTCGGGCCACCGTAGAAGGCTTTCGCGGCGAAGACCGGGTCCATAATCTGTTCTGCCGAGCCCCACCCGGTGCTTGGACGCTGTTGGAACAACCCGAGCGAGTCTCGATCGCCCCAGTCGATATTTCTCAGCGACGATTCCTGCATGGCGGTTGCCAGGGCAATCACGATGCCGTAGTCCGGAACGCCCAGGTCCCGACCGACATTGACAATCACAGTCGCATTCGAGCGCCGGACATCGTTCAGCGGAGTGACAGCACCCTCCACGGGTGTGCGCTCGACGGTCTCTGAGGCCTCGTCGTCTTTGTCATCGTCGTCTTTATCGTCTTCTTTATCGTCTTCTTTATCCTCGACAGGGGCCGGGGGCGGCGGAGGCGGTGGGGCCGGGGCAGCCTTTGGCTCCGGCTTCGGTTCGGGACGGAGCTCTGGCGCCTCCAGAATGTCGGCAGAAAGCGGGTTTAGAGGTTCGGCAGCGGCCTCATCGTCCGCGGCATCCTCGTCGGCCTCAGTAGCCGGCTCTTGCTCGGTGCTGGCTTGATCCTCGGCATCCGATTCGGCCGGTCTGGTGGAGCTTGCAAACACGACAGCGGGGGCTTTCTTCTCGGCACTGACTGGAATTACCCGCGGGGCAAGGTCAGCTTGGGTACCGGGGAGGGTCAAGACATCTCCGGGAGCTACCTCACCGAGTGGGTCGAGGTCGTTCGCTGAGGCGAGGGCCTGAACCGACATGTCAAGGCGTTCGGCGATGGACTGGAGTGAATCACCCGGTTCGACCTCGTATTGGTTGCTGGAGACTCGCGGGGGAGCCATTCCGCGCTGCTTACTGGGAGTGGCGGTGAGTCGAACGACTTGCCCCTCGTGCAGGATCGAATTCCAACTGAGGCCATTCAGGCTCAACAGCAGCGGAGTGGGGATCCCGAAGTGCTCAGACACCGACGTGATGGTGTCGCCTGCGCGGACTTGATAGGTGTCGGGGACGTGCGGGGCAACGGTCTTGACGACCTGTTGGGAAAGCGGGACAAAAGCTTGGGCGATGAATTCTGAGAGAGATGCTTTTACTTTGTGAACCCGATTTTCGTCAGTCGCCGGTGGCGTGGGCGCAGGGGAGGCGTGGGTAGGAACAGCACTCGTCACTCCGACTCCGGCTGCAAGAGTTCCAGTCATCAACAAGGGCAGGCTGCCGCGGACGGTCCGTTGGGCCCATTCGCCGGTGGGGTGGGATTCGGGGTCGATTTCCGGGTGTCGGGGTTGGAGACCAGCCAGAACCTCAGGGGCGTTGCGCTCCTCGCTGGGGTCACCGAAAAGGAACCGGTCGTCACGAGGTGGACGTCCAGGCGCAATGAGGTCGCGGTCGTCGCTCATGGCGCCTCCTTTCCGTATTGCGGGCAGGGTCAACTGTCCCGTGTCTTTACGGTGTCACAGCCTGTGGGCAATGTCAATTAACGTGACCAGTGTGGTTTGAGTTAACACAGCTGTAACAATTGCGTGGCGGAGTTATCTGCCCCTGTTGTCCAGAGCCGAGACGTGTCAGAGTGGTCGGGTGAGCTCTGGCAACACCAACTCCTGGCTCAGCGTCCCCGACGTCGCGGAGCGCTTGGGGCTCAGTGTGTCTCGAGTGCGGCGCTTGGTCGAAGATCGGGCTTTGCTTGGCCGGAAGATTGACGGCGTTTTTGTGATTCCCGCCGAGTTTCTGAACGACGATGAGCCGCTTCCTCACCTTGCTGGCACAGCCACACTCCTCATTGACGGCGGCTTCAGCGAAGAGGGCGCACTCGACTGGTTACTGACGCCGGACGAGCAGCTGGGCGCCACGCCAGCCGATGCTCTCCGGTCTGGTCGAAAGTCGGAAGTCAGGCGAATCGCTCAAGCTCTCGCGGTCTAGGACGCGCGAGTCACCACAGCGTCAGCAAGTCGACGAAGCTCTGATTGAGCCGCGTGGTCAATCTCGGCGGCATCTAATGCACTGAGCGCCCGGTCGACCGACTCGGTGATGATGGTCTCGACTTTGTCGACGGCGCCGGAATCTCGCAGCGTCTGTTGCATGACCTGAATCTGCTCGTCGGTGACTTCTGGGTTTCCCAACATGTCGTTGAACACTCCGCGCACACCAGACGACATGGAGGCCTCGGCAAGGGCAACCAAGACTGTTCGCTTGCCTTCCCGGAGGTCATCCCCGGCAGGTTTACCTGTTTCGTCGGGGTTTCCGAAAACACCCAACATGTCGTCCCGGAGCTGGAAAGCCACTCCCAGCGGAAGGCCGAAGGTGGCGAGTTGGCGAAGCTGGTCGTCGGAGGCGTCGGCAAGGGATGCCCCCAGAAGCAGGGGAGCTTCCATGCTGTACTTCGCTGATTTGAATGTCACCACTCGCATGGCCCGGTGAAACCGCTCGTCGTCAGAAATGGTCGGCCACGCAGATTCTTCATGGATATCCAGATACTGACCCATGGTGACTTCGTTCCACATCCGGTGGAATTCGCGCCTCGTGCCGGCGATCACCGAGGGGGAGCGGACATGACTGAGGGCCTCGGTGACCAACTCGGAACTCCAGGCCAACAACAGATCACCGATCATTAACGCGGCGGACTGCCCGTAGTGGGCCGGGTCACCCGCGAAGCTGCTGTCGGTGTGGTGGGTCTCAAAGTGCCGGTGGGCAGCCGGACGGCCCCGTCTCGTATCCGAGCGGTCCATGATGTCGTCGTGCACCAAAGCAGCGGCATGAAACACTTCGAGCGCGGTCGCCAGGGTGTAGGCATAGTGGTCCGGAGATTCGGGAGCTTCGCGGTCACCTGCCACGGCACGCCACCCCCAATAACAAAACCGTGCCCGAAACCGTTTCCCACCGGTGAGCAGCGTGCTCGAATAATCCAAGAGAGGGGTGAGGTCGGGAGAGATTTCGGCCATGTCGTCGCGTTTCTCCGCGAGGAACCGAAAGAGTTGAGAGTCGATGATGTCGACAAAATTCATCGGCTCTGACACAGCCCTAGCTTATCTTCAGGGTTTCGCCGTACACTGACACCACTAGCGCAAAGGGGGTGCCCAGTGGCTCTTTCTGAACACGAACAGCGTCTTCTCGAAGAGATGGAACGCAGTCTCTACAAGAATGAGGCAGACGTTCTTTCTGCGGAAAACTTCGGCCGCCGCGCTCCCAACTACACCGCGATTGGCATTGGCACTGTGGTAGCCGTCGTGGGTCTGATCGCAATGATCTGGTCGGTTCAAGCCGATCAGACTGTGGTCGGGATTATTGGTTTTGTGGTGGCCTTCGGCGGAGTGATGGCCGCACTCAGCATTCCGGGTAAAGCGTCTGCCCCTGCACCGTCGGAGAAGGCCGCGAAGCCGGCTCGGTCTCGCTCGTTGATGGATCAGCTCAACGAGCGGTGGGAGCGTCGCCAGGGCGGCAGTTCGGTCTAGACCGCTCCACTTTCCTCCACACCGGCCTTCGGGCCGGTTTTTTTCGTTCTGCCCAGTCTTTTTGGGGCCACCAAGGAGATAGCCGTGGAGACTCGCGGAAAAAAACTCGAAAAAAAATAGTCAAAATGGAGTTTTGTGGAGCAAAGTGGGGTAAAGTGGGGATTGCTCGCTCGGGCCGGAGAGAGAGGAGGCCGACATGTTCTTGGGAACCTATGCACCCAAGCTCGACGACAAAGGTCGGCTCATCCTCCCGGCGAAATTCCGTGACGAGCTTTCTCACGGTGTGGTTCTCACACGGGGACAGGAACGATGCCTCTATGTCTTCCCCGAAAAGGAATTTGAGCGCCACGTCGAACTCATTCGGGAAGCACCCCTGACCAGCAAAGCTGGCCGCGACTTTCTCCGCCTGTTCCTCTCCGGCGCCTCGTCGGAGATTCCTGACAAACAGTTCCGCGTCACCATTCCCCCCGCACTGCGCGAATACGCCGGCCTCAGCCGTGACCTCACCGTGATTGGTGCGGGAACCCGCGCAGAGATTTGGGACACCAGCTCGTGGGAGTCCTACTACGCCGAGAAGGAGCAGTCCTTCTCCGAGACCGAGGAGGAGGTGATCCCCGGACTGTTCTGATCTGTCGGTTCGACTCCCTCCCGTCGGCCCTGAGACACCTTCCCCGGTCCCAGGTCTCACGGAGGGGAATCAGACCGACAGGCCGGATCAAGGGGCCAGAGATGATGACCACTCCAACCCACATCCCCGTCGCCCTCGAGCGAACCCTTGAGCTTCTCGCCCCCGCCCTCCAGGAGCCAGGCGCACTTGTTGTCGACATGACAGTCGGCCTTGGGGGTCACGCCGAGGCGCTACTGCAGACCTTCCCGCACATTCACCTACTCGGCATCGACCGTGACCCGCGCGCTCTGGAGCTCTCCACGGAGCGTTTGGCACCCCACTCTGATCGACTCACGCTGGTCCACGCGCGGTATGACGAGCTGGCCGACGTCCTCTCCCAGCATTACCCCTCGGCTCCGGTGCGGGGAATCCTGCTAGACGCTGGCGTCTCCTCCATGCAGCTCGATGTCGCCGAGCGGGGCTTTAGCTACATGGCAGCAGGCGCGCTCGACATGCGGATGAACCAGGAGGTCGGTGAGAGCGCTGCGGACCTCATCAACTCGCTGTCAGAGGTAGAACTCGCAGATCTTTTCCGCCGGTACGGAGATGAGCCGCTCGCCACCCGCTACGCCCGTGCCATTGTGGCGGCTCGCGTCGAGCGCCCGATCACGACGACGGACCAGTTGGTCGAGATTTTGGACCAAGCCACCCCCCAGGCGCACACGCGTCGTGGCCACTCCGCCAAGCGGGTGTTCCAGGCGCTTCGGATTGCTGTCAACAAGGAGCTCGAGAGCCTCGAGGCAGCTCTTCCCCAGGCCCTTGACGCCCTCGATGTCGGCGGTCGGATTGTGGTGTTGAGCTACCAGTCCGGTGAGGACCGTCTCGTGAAACACCTCATTGAGAAGCGGGTGTCGGTGCAAACCCCTGTGGATCTGCCCGTCGTACCCGAGGCCGACCAGCCGACGATGCGGTGGGTCGTGAAAGGCCCTGAGGGGGCCACTGCTGCTGAGCAAGAGACAAACCCCCGTAGCCAATCTGTTCGCCTTCGTGCCGCCGAGAAAATCCGCCGGGAGGTTGGATCATGACCGCATTGACCGCTGCGACCACAGCACCAAAGAGCGTTCGGAGCGCGTCCGCCGCTCCGGGTAAGCCGCCCCGCCTGAGCTATGTCATCGGAACACTGCTGGGACTTTTTGGCATCCTGCTCGGACAATTAGGTCTCTCCATTGCTCTAGGCAACGGCGCCTACGAAATTCGCGATCTGGAGCGCCAGTTGGCTGAGCGCTCCAGGGATCTCAGCATCGTGAGCGAAGAAATCGGTCAGATGCAAGACCCGAACACTCTGGCGCAGATGGCCGTCTCGCTGGGGATGGTCGACGACGGCGACCCGGCGTATCTCCGACTCTCGGACGCGGCTGTTGTGGGGGCAGCTGCGCCCGCGGAGTCGGGGACGACATCTGTGGTGAGCGTGGTTCCGGGAGAGGATGCGGCTCTCACCACTGAGGCGGTTCAGATGGTGGCCCTGCAGTCGGCACAGGGTGAGTCACTGCCTGGGTTTGCCGCCCTGGATGAGGACACTAGTCAGGTGACCGTACCCGGGGACAGTCTCGAAGGTGTCGAGCCGCTTGTGCCAGAAACACCGGCCGTGCAGCAGAACTTTGGTGGAGACCTCCCCGCTCCGACAACCAGATAAGGACTTTTCGTGGCGACAGCGTCGAGTCCACGCCTGGTGACCGCCAGGCGCATGGTTGCCGTCGCATTGGCGATTGTGGTCGTTGTCGGCGCGTTTTTCGTGCGCCTGGTCGACATTCAGGTCGTTCGCGCGGCAGAGCTCTCGGAAGAATCCACGCAGTTCCGGACGCAGACCACCACCCTGTGGGGTTCCCGGGGTGACATTGTCGACCGCACCGGCCAGCCCCTTGCCCATAACGCGGACCGCTACGACGTGACCGCCTCACCCATGCACGTGGGTGATTTCCGTCGGGACGGACAAACCGTCTCGGTCATGGATGCGCTGGGAGAGGTCGAATCGATTACCGGCACCCCCGTCGCGCAACTATGGCAATCGGTGAGTGAAGATCCCGAGTCCAACTTTGCCTTTCTCACGAAAGATGTGACCACCGAGCAGTACCGGCAGCTGGTGGACCTCGATATCCCATGGATGTACTTCGAGCGAAGCCCGAACCGTTTCTATCCCTTCGGATCTGTGGCAGGAAACCTCACGGGAATCATGGGAACTGACGGTCCGCTGGAGGGCGTGGAGTTGAAATGGGATGAATGCCTCCAGGCAGCCCACGGGTCATTGACTTATCAGCGAGGTGCTGATTCAGTGAAGCTTCCTGGCACCAGAACCATTTCGACGCCTGCCACCGATGGTGGAACAGTGCACCTGACTATCGACTCTGACCTGCAGTGGTTTGTGCTGCAACAAATGGCGAAATACGGCCAGAATCTCGGTGCCTCGAGCGGATCAGCCATGGTCATTGAAGTTGACACCGGAGACATTCTTGCCGCCGCCGATTGGCCCACCTACGATCCCAACAACTTCGAAGAGGCGCCACAGCGAAACCTTCGCGCCGCTGGCTTTAGCGCCTCTTATGAGCCGGGCTCGACGTTGAAGACGATGACGGTGGCCGCGCTGCTGGACCAGGGGCTTACCTACAGCGAGGAAACCCACGCGGTGCCCTCCATCGTTGAGCTACCGGGCGGTCGTTACATCAAAAACGCCTCGGGTGGGGCCGCGGGAAACCTCACCACCGCCGGCATCTTGAGCTACTCCTCGAACACCGGAATTGTTGAACTCTCAGAGCGGATGAGCCTGTCTCGTTTGGAGGCCTACTACCGCGACTTTGGTTTCGGAGAGGCCACCTCCGTGGGCTTTCTTGGTGAGCAAGACGGCTATGTGCCAGACGCCGACACCGTCGACTCGATTACCCGCCACACTCAAACCTTCGGCCAGGGAATGACATCCACGACCGCCCAGATGGCGGGGGCGTATCAGGCAATTGCTAATGATGGCGTGCGACTGCCGCTTCGGTTGGTCTCCGGTTGCGAAAAAGACGGGGAGTTTCTCGAAGCAGAGCGCGGACAGCCAGTCCGGGTGGTCTCCGAACAGGCAGCAAAAGAAACGATTCGCATTCTCGAGACGGTGCCGCGTGAAGGAACTTTGCAGACACGAGTAGGTGTGCCTGGCTACCGCATTGCAGCAAAGACGGGAACCGCAGAAATCGCGGAGAACGGCGAATACGGCGACGAGAGGATGATTTCCATCGCCGGTATGTTCCCGGCCGAAGATCCGGAATATGTGGTCGTGGTGTCGTTTGTGAAGCCACAGACCAACCGCTTCTCCTATGCGGCAGCACCCGCTTTTGACGCCATTGTCACCCAAATTCTTGCCCACTATCGAGTAGCGCCAAGCTCCCAAACTGCTGGTTACCCGCCGCTAACCTGGTAGCGAGTTGTCGCTCGGGAAGGACGGTGCCAGATGGCTGGCATTCCACGCCCGACCCAGTCGACGCCGGTCCCACTCCAGACACTCGTCGAGGAGTTTGACCTAGACCACCGGCACGGCTCACTGGACACCGAGGTGTCGGGGATCTCTTTGGCCAGTGGGGATATCCACCGGGGAGACTTGTTTGTTGCTGTGGCCGGCAGGGCAAACCACGGGGCACGGTTTGTCGATGATGCAGTCGCGGCGGGCGCCGCTGCGGTGCTCACAGATCAAGACGGCGCAGTCGGTAGTGAGTTGGGTGTGCCCGTGGTTGTCCATCCGGCTCCGCGAGAGTGCCTGGGCCGGATGGCGAAGAGAATCTATGACCCCGGAGTTCCCCTTCCGGCCGTGTTCGCGGTAACCGGCACGAACGGGAAAACCTCAGTCGCGCTGTATCTGGAGGCGATTGCCCGACAGATGGGTCTGTTGACGGCGCTTTCCACCACCCATGAGAGACGCATTCTCGACGACGCCTTTCGCACCCCACTCACCACTCCCGAGGCCCCTGAACTCCAAGCCATGCTCGCCGTCGCGGCAGAGCGGGGCGTGCAGGTCATGGCGCTCGAAGCAAGCGCCCAGGCAATTCAACGGCATCGACTCGATGGCCTCACCGCGGAGGTGGCGGGCTTTACGAACCTGAGCCACGACCATTTTGAGGATTTTGGGGACCTGGAGACCTACCTGGGAGTCAAAGCGCAGTTGTTCACCCCTGCCCACGCCACCAGGGCCGTGATTTCTCTTGAGAGCCCCTGGGGCAAGTCTTTGGCAGACACTGTGCAGATTCCGTTCACCACTATCGGTGACGCAGAGTCCGGAGCAGATTGGACCCTGGACTTTCTCGACTCTGCAGAGCACGAGGCGTTCCGGCTCAGTACCGCTGAGGGAGAGATTTCCTCGTTCACTCGTTCGCTCGGGTGGCATATGGCGAGAAACGCTGCCCTTGCCGCGGTGATGCTGAGCGAAGGTGGTTTTGGGGTCGAGGCCGTCTCTCAGGCGATTGGCGCTTCTACCGGCGGGATTGGTGTCGTGATTCCCGGGCGTCTCGAGAAGGTGTCCGGTGACGCCGAGATTGCGGTCTATGTAGATGCGGGACGGAGTGAAGATGCCTACCGCCACACGTTCCAGACGCTGCGACGGCACCATTCCGGTCGACTTATTGTCGTCTGCGGGACATCGGGCGACCGGGATCGGACAAAAAGGCCGCTGATGGGGCGGGTGGCGGCAGAAAGCGCGGATGTCGTGATTGTGACTGACGACGATCCGCGCCGCGAGGACCCCGCCCAAATCAGGGCTGATCTGCTGGCCGGCGCCCACGAGGTGTCTGGTTGCCAGATAGAAGAAATCGCTGATCCGCGGCAGGCGATTAACCGGGCTGTCAGCATTGCCGCCCCAGGCGACGTCGTGGTGTGGATGGGACCTGGGTCGCAGAATTACCGGGATGTCGGCGGGGTGAAGCAGGAGTTTTCCGCGACCGACGAGGCCCGCTTAGCCCTTGCCGCCCACACAGGGACAGCCTGATGGCATATGACATCCAGGCAGTGACGCGAGACGGCATGGTGGTCAGGCACGGTTCCGAGGAACAGCTCTGGCCACTGGTCGATTCGGTGGCGGCGACCTCCGCGGCAGGCATCAATCGTGATGCTCCGCCATCGGCCGAGCAGGTGGCCGCTGAAGGTCTTGTGGAGGTACGGGAACTTTCTGATGGTGTTGTGGCCTGGGTTGACCACAACCCGTCCCCACACGGTGACGACCTTGTTCGCGTCCTGAAGCTCGCGACGAGCGCCTGCCGCGACACGGGCCGGGTGCTGGTGATTGCTGGGCTCATTGCTGTTGGTCCGGAGGATGATTACGACTCGCTGCCCGCTCTAGGAGCGGCAATGATCCGACTTCGAGTGGACCAGTGGTTAGGCCTCGGTGTGGAGGGAAAAGCCTTAGCCACCCAGGTCGGCTTAGAGGGGTCGTGGGCAGGCGAGTCACTCTGGATGGAGCATGCGGCCGACGCGTACGATTACATGCGTGCGTGGGGCGGAGAGGGTGACACTGTGCTGATTTCCGGGCACCCTTTCGGTGAAATCCCTGGCCTTCTCGAGCTGATGGGAGGGTCACACCAGTGAGAGTTCTTCTCCTTTCGGGCGCGTTGTCGCTGCTGTTCACGCTGTTTCTGACCCCGGTCTTTGTGCGCGGTTTTGCCAGGCTCGGCTGGGGCCAGTTCATCCGTCAGGACGGTCCGCAAACGCATTTCGTGAAACGCGGGACCCCCACCATGGGTGGGATCATCATTTTGCTGGGCATCGTGTTTGGTTACTTCGTTGCCCATCTTCTGACCGGTGATACGCCCAGCTATTCGAGCATGCTCGTCATTTTCATCATGCTCGGATTGGGGTTTGTTGGATTTCTGGACGACTTTTCGAAGATTCGACAACAGGGCTCCCTTGGGATATCACCGCGCGCGAAAGTTATCGGCCAAATCGTCGTCGCCACTGCGTTTTCGGCCTTGGCGATTTCGTTTCCCGACAAGAACGGAGAAACCCCGGCATCACTCGCCGTGTCGTTTATCCGAGATATTGACTGGCTCACCTTCGCAGTGTTCGGCACGATCGGCAGCTACATCGCGTTTGCCATCTGGGCGAGCTTGATTGTGGTCAGCACGTCCAATGCCGTGAATCTGACGGATGGATTGGACGGCTTGGCGGCGGGGTCCTCCATCTTGGTCTTTGGCGCCTATGTCCTCATTAGCTTCTGGCAGTTCAACCAGTCGTGTTTTTCCGCGAGTTTGGATCCAGCGGTGGCCTATAAGTGCTACGAGGTTCGCGATCCGCTCGATCTGGCGGCGGTGGCGACTGCCATTTTGGCCAGTCTGATCGGTTTCTTGTGGTGGAACACCTCGCCCGCCAAGGTCTTCATGGGCGACACCGGCTCACTGGCGCTTGGCGGTGGTGTGGCGGCGATGGCCATGTTCACCCGGACGGAGCTGTTGCTGCCGCTGATCGCCGGACTCTTTGTGGTGCTCACCGGTTCGGTGGTGCTCCAGAGGCTCTACTTCAAAGCCACAAAGGGGCGGCGAATCTTCTACTCCAGCCCCTTGCATCATCACTATGAGATCAAGGGGTGGGCCGAAGTCACGATTGTTGTGCGTTTCTGGCTCATTGCCGGCTTCCTGGCGTTTGCCGGGGCAGGGCTTTTCTACCTGGAGTGGCTTGGCCGCTGATGCCGGCCAATCCCGCTGACCTCATCAGCTGGACATCCGAGTGGTCGGGTGTTCGGGTGACCGTGGTGGGTCTCGGGGAAGTCGGGTTTTCCGTGGTCGACACGCTGGCCGAGCTCGGTGCCGAGGTCACTGCGGTCTACTCGGGCCCGGTAGGAGACCGCGCCACCATCGCGGGGGTGTTGGGAGTGAGCCTCTTTGAGGAGAGCACAGACAGTGAGATGACCTCACGGGTGCTCTCCACCCCCGCAGATCTGATTGTTCTTGCCCCCGAATGGGAACCCGAACTCGGTCTGGAAAACGAGGTCTGGAATGACGGTGTCTCTGTGTGGTCGGATGTGGAATTCTCCGTTCGGGTAGCCGACAAGCAGGGCGAGCCGCCACCAATGGTGTTCTTAGCAGGGGAGCAGGCGCCTGCTATCGCTGATGCTGCGCAGAGGATTTTCCTGCACGCACAGGTCCGCGCTGCCCGTGCGGGAGTGGACGCACCCCCGGTGTTGGACGCGCTTCGGCATCCAGATGGCACCGATGCCGTGCTGTGGACGCTCTCTAGCCGTCAACTCTGGCGCATGGGCAGGGAATTGAGCACCGCGCGGAGGCCAGTTCTGACCGTGTCGATCGACGACGCGGGTGAACTTGGCTCTGAGTTTCTGGAAGCGCTCTACACCCAGACGGTGCACGCCTGTGTGTATCGCCGGGCAGGTGAGCGCACGGAGCAGGCAGTGGAAAACGCCTTTGTCGTCGAGGGGTGCCGCGCGATTGGTGTGGCCATTGATACTCCCGGGATGAGCGACTTGGGGCGGGTCGAAGACATCATCTGCGATCGCGCGTTCCTCCCGGACCGCAAAGATCGAGCGCTCGAGCTCTGCACCGTTGACGAGCTTGAGAAAGCTGGCTTCCAGACCCCGGAAGAGGTCGAAGTAGCCCTTGCCGCCTTCGCCGTCGTGAGGGCTCTCGATGTTGCTCCAGAAGTCATTGGTGGAGCCCTCCAGGTTCCCGGCTGGCCCTCGCAGAAATAGGACACACCCCCGCGCCTCCGGGGGCCGGTGCAATGCGCGCCGGACACTAGGGGGAGCGTTTTTTTCGGAGGAGGTGTGTGTCATGGCGCGCACAACCTCTCCACCCCGAAATCAGGCGACTGACACACAGCCCGCTAGTGCACGGGCGGTTGTTCGGGTACGCAAACTCTTCGCGTCCGAGACCCCTGAGTATGTGGTCATGGTCGCCATGGTGCTGTTCCTGGTGATTTTTGGCCTCGTCATGGTGCTGTCGTCGTCGTTTGTGACCGCGCGCCAAGGAGACGGAAATGTTCTCGGTGTGTGGGCGCGGCAGGGGATGTGGGCGATGCTCGGGTTGCCTCTGATGTTTATTCTCTCCACCTGGAGGCTCCAGGCATGGAGGGCTCTCGCGCCCACACTTCTGTTGATTGGGCTGATTCTCCAGGGCCTCGTGGTCTTCACTCCTCTGGGGGTGACCTCGGGTGGTAACACCAACTGGCTGAGCCTCGGTGGTCTGACCGGGCAGCCGTCAGAGTTTTTGAAGCTCGCGCTCATTGTCTGGATGGCCCACGTCCTAGCCGACCGTGTGGAGTACATCCGTGAGCCAGGCGCTTTGAAAGCCCCGTTGCTTCCCGGGATGGCGATGGCGCTGGTGTTTGTTCTGCTCGGTCAAGACCTCGGCACCATGGGCGTGATGGCGCTGATCGTGCTTGGTGTCTTGTTTGTCGCGGGTGTGCGATTGAGCATTCTGGGTGGCGCCGTGGGGCTTGTCGCGGTGGTGGCCGCCGTGGCGGCCTTGATTGCTCCGTACCGAATGGAGCGCGTCACGGTGTGGTTGTCGGGGTGTACCGAAGAAGAGTTTCTCTACCAGTGTTGGCAGCCGATGCAAGGCACGATGGCGCTTGGCTCCGGGGGAGTGCTGGGGGTCGGACTGGGGAACTCACGGGCAAAGTGGTCGTGGCTGCCAGAGGCCGATACGGACTACATCTTTGCGGTCATCGGTGAGGAGCTAGGGCTTGTCGGGACAGCGCTTGTCGTGATCAGCTTCACTGTGTTGGCCTTTGCCATGGTCCGGCTGGTGCGTACGAATCAAGACCCGTTTGCTCGATTGGTGACCGCGGGCGTCATGATGTGGGTCGTGGGGCAAGCACTGGTGAACATTGCCGTGGTTCTTGAGTATCTGCCGGTGCTCGGTGTGCCCCTGCCCTTTATCTCGGCCGGTGGTTCCGCGCTCTTGGCGGCATTAATGGGAATTGGAGTGGTGATGTCGGTGAACCGCCACACTCGCGTGGATCCCGTGTGGGAGCTTGGTCAACGGGGAGCGACTGCACGGTGACCACGGTCGCGTTGGTCGGAGGCGGGACAGCCGGCCACATCACACCCCTGCTCGCGGTGGCGGAGCAGTTGGCAGGCCGGGCAACCTGTTTGGTGTGGGGAACCAAAGGAGGACGAGAGGCTGAGCTCGTCGATGATCTCCCGATTGTGCATTCCATTCCTAAGCTCCCGTTTCCCCGTGGACTAAGCCTGAAAGCGCTGGTATTCCCGTTTCGACTTTTGATGGCGGTGTGGGCTACGAGGGCGTCTTTCGTGCGACACGGCGTCGATGTGGTCGTGGGTTTTGGAGGGTATACGGCTGCTGCGGCGTATCTCGCGGCGCGCATGGCCGGTATCCCCATGGTGATTCACGAGGCCAATGCGGTGCCAGGCCTTGCCAATCGGCTAGGAGCAGCCTTAGGGGGGACTGTGGGAATTTGTTTCCCGGGGACGCCCATTCGCCACGAGGCTGTGGTGGGAATGCCGCTTCGCGACTCGATTGTGAGTCTGGAGAGAGCATCGCTTCGATCTGCCGCCAGGCGCCACTTTGGCTTACGACCGCGCAAACCAGTGCTGCTGGTCACGGGAGGCTCCAGCGGCGCGGTCCGGATAAACACCACCGTTGATGAGGTCGCAGCCGACATTGTGAAAGCAGGCTGGCAGATTCTCCATCTGCGGGGCCCTGGGAATCCTGCAGAGGCGCGACACAAAGACGTGGTCTCCGTCGAATACACCGACCGGATGGACTTGGCGCTATCCGCCGCGGACCTCGCGGTATCCAGGGCTGGGGCGACGACTGTCAACGAATTGCAGGTAGTCGGGCTTCCCGCCGTGTTTATCCCGTATCACGTGGGTAATGGCGAGCAGGAAAAAAACGCGGCCGAGACAGTCCGCGCGGGTGGGGCCCTGCTGGTCTCCCAGGAAGAGTTCACGCCGCAGTGGGTGCGACACACGTTGATTCCCCTCCTCCAGGACCCGCCGCAGGTGGAGTCCATGGCGCAGGCCATGTCTGGGCTCGGGCGACGAGACGGTGCACGGGTGATTGCCCAGTGGGCCCTCGATGCAGGGGTGAAGAGTGCTTAGGCCGAGGACGGACGGCTGGCTTCCGGACGAGCTAGGACGGGTGCACCTGGTGGGGATTGGCGGCTCGGGGATGAGTGGGATTGCCCGGGTTCTTGCTGAGACCGGACACCAGGTCACTGGCACCGACCGGGCTGCCTCAGAGGTCACCGAGTCGCTGGAGAGCGCGGGGATCCAGGTATTCATCGGAGAAGACTCTGGCTGGGTGGACACAGCAGACACTGTGATTTCCACTTACGCCGTCCGAGACCATCACCCGGAAATGGTGCGGGCCAGAGAGCTCGGTCTCACGATCTTGCACCGGGCCGATGCGCTCCGGTGGCTCTGCCGGGGCAAACGAGTAATGGCCGTCGGCGGGTCCCACGGCAAAACCACCTCCACCGCCATCTTGGCCACGGCGATGGAGTCGCTCGGTGAGGATATTCAGGCCATCAACGGCGGCGTGGTCTCTGCCTGGGGTGTCTCATCGCGCGCTGGTTCGTCGGAGTGGTGTGTGATTGAAGCAGACGAATCGGATGCGTCTTTCTTGATTTACCAGCCCGAGGTCGCGCTGGTGACAAATGTGGCGGCCGATCACCTCGACTTCTATGGCACCGAGGAGGCTGTCTTCCAAGCCTTTGCTGACTTCGTCCAATCGGCGGGCTCCGCCGTGATTTGTGTCGATGATGACGGCTCCCGCACCTTGGTGTCCCGCGCCGGTGACACCCCGGTTCTCACGTACGGCACAAGCCCTGAGGCGGATCTGGTCGTGTCGGATATTCAGCCAGGTCCGGTGGCGACGGCTACTGTCCGATTCGACGGTCACGAGGCTCGCTTTGAGCTGGGTGTTCCCGGTCGGCTAAACGCCCTGAACGCCGCTGGAGTCGTGGGCGTCTTGGTCCAGGCCGGATGGTCGCTTACTCAGGCAGCACAAGCCGTCAGTGGGTTTCAAGGCGCCGACCGCCGGTTCCAGTACCACGGCACGATTGGGGGCATCCGGGTCTTTGATGACCACGCCCATCACCCCACCGAAGTCGCGACCGCCTTGGATATTGCCCAGACGCTCGCGGGGGAGGGCGAGGTCATCACCCTGTTCCAGCCACATCTCTTCACACGAACACAGCTCATGTCGCAGGAACTGGCCGACGCGTTTAGTGCGGGAAGTGACCACACGATTTTTCTCGACATTTTTGGCTCCAGAGAAGACCCCATTGACGGAGTGACGACCCAGCTCATCTTGGACCGGCTTGCCGCCGGGGTGTCGTATGACTACGAGCCGGACTGGGACAAGGCTGTGGCGCTGGCCACCGCCCGTGCCCGGGCGGGGGATGTGATTCTGACAATGAGCACGGGGGATCTCTACCAAATCGTTCCGCGCCTCCTTAAGTCGTTGCGGAAGGCTCATGGCGAGCAAGACTGAGAGCCTCCGGGCGGCAAAGCGTCGTGCGCGCGAGGTGGAGCGCGAGCAGCGGCTGGCTTCCCGGCAACGCCGCCGCGCTGAGCGGAAAGAGTACAGGCGCTTTACCGCCACGTCTCGAGCGAGGCGCTTGACCTGGACCGCAGGGATTGGCGGGATTGTGGCGGTTGCTGTGACGACCGTGGTGCTCACGACCTCACCACTGCTGTCGTTGGAAACCATCCGAGTAGAAGGGGTGGAGCGGCTCGGCTCAGACGAGGTGATTGCTGAATTGCAGGACTTCGCTGGCGTGCCGCTTGCTCGTATTCAGACATCGGAGGTCGTCGACGCTGTCTCGAACATCGCCTTGATTCAGTCGGTCGACACCGACTTGCAGTTGCCAAACACCCTGGTTGTTCGTGTCACCGAGAGGACGCCGATTGGGGTGGTCCGTGGTGGGGCTGGGTTTGAAGTGGTCGACCGGGCAGCGGTGGTGTTGTGGGAGTCAGAGACGAGGCCCGCAGAATTTCCGTTAATCATGGTCCCCGCCAGCACCGAATCCCGGGGTTTTGAGGAAATCGGCAGGGCGCTTGCGGTCATTCCCCCTGACCTGTTGCGCGACATTGATCGGGTAACAGCGTCCAGTGCCGACACGGTGGCTTTTAGTGTGCGAGGCAGCGACCACCGGGTGTTGTGGGGGAGCAGCGAAAACTCTGTTGCGAAGGCACGGGTGTTGCCCGCTGCACTTGATGCTGCGGGGACTGCTTCCCCTCAGCTCATTGACCTGTCGTCGCCGGACACAGTGGTCGTCCGGGATGTGACCTCACCTCTTCCCGTTCCTCCGGCGTTAGAAGAGCCGGAAAATGTCGAGGGCGACACGCCCTAGTCCTTGACGCTTTGTCTGCTGTCGAGCCCTACCGTGGGGGTGCAGGCAAAAAGTGAATAAAACTCTAATCTTAAAGTATAGGTTGAAGGTTTTAGGGGGTGCCGGGTGTCCGGTCAACAGAACTATCTCGCGGTGATCAAGGTCGTCGGTGTCGGCGGCGGAGGTGTCAACGCGGTCAACCGCATGATTGAGAGAGGCCTGCGCGGCGTCGAATTCATCGCCATCAATACCGACGCGCAAGCGCTCCTCATGTCCGATGCAGACGTGAAGCTCGACATCGGTCGCGAACTCACCCGTGGTCTCGGTGCTGGCGCCGACCCCGAGGTCGGACGGCGCGCGGCAGAAGATCACGCAGAGGAAATCGAGCAGGCGTTGACTGGCGCCGACATGGTCTTCGTGACGGCTGGAGAAGGCGGCGGAACCGGCACCGGGGGAGCACCGGTGGTGGCCCGAGTGGCCCGGTCAGTGGGTGCGTTGACCGTCGGTGTCGTGACAAAGCCGTTTAGTTTCGAGGGTAAGCGTCGTCAGTCCCAGGCAGAGGTCGGTGTGGAGGCTCTTCGCGATGAGGTCGACACCTTGATTGTCGTGCCAAACGACCGCTTGCTCGAGTTGGGTGACCC